>NZ_JARGEF010000001.1:0-167472 GCF_033794725.1 Streptomyces sp. ID05-39B
GGGGCGGACAAGGGGGCGAGGGCGATGTGCTGCATGTCAACCACGCCTCGTTGAACGGAAATTCCAACGACCTGATCGAGCTGGCAGGGCTTCTCCACGAGGGCCGGCCCGACGGTGACCTCTGCACGATGGCGCGCGTGCCGCGCTCACACGCGGACGTCGCGGCGAAGGTCGACCGGTTCGCCCGCTTCGCGGACGACCAGTACCAGGACGTGACGTCGCTGCTCGCCGCGCTGTCCACGCGACTGAGAGCGGCCAACGGCACGTTCGTCGAGTACGACGGTGAAGTGGCCGGCGGGATGATGAACGCGATCCTCGAACTGGGGCAGTACACAGCTCCGGAAGACAGGTGAGCCCGCATGGCCCACACCTACCGACAGGACGTCAGGTTCCTCGAGGACTGCAACCCCGCTCTCGTGGAGCGCAACGCCCTGGAGTTCAAGAGGCTGCGTGACCTGCTGCTCGACGTGGAGCCCGGCGCCGAGCGGGCCGCCACCCACACGCGGTGGGTGAGCCAGAACCGCAAGCCGTACGACAACCGCCTGCGCGAGGCACGTGACCTGATCACGCACCTGGCGGACGGCTACGACAAGGCGCAGAGCGCGCTGCTGCACTACGCGTCGGCGCTCGCGACCGCCAAGTCCCACTACTCCGACGGCAAGGCGGCGGAGCAGACCTTGGCCGGACTCATCTCCCAGGTCGCGGACGCCGTGACACGTGAGGCGCAGGAAGCCGGGCCGATGCATCAGTGGGAGGACCTTCGGGGCACGACCGGGTTCCTGGACTGGGCCGCCGAACTGACGGTGGACATCGACGACATCAAGGACGAGGCGAACCGCGCCCACGGCCAGGCCAGTGCGGCGTACCACCGCGCCAGGACGGTGGAATCCGAGGCCCGCGACACGTGCACGGCGGCGCTGGACAAGGCGTACAAGGCCCTGCCCGACTTCCGCGGTGGCGACTTCGTCGACGCCGCCGGTCTGATCGACGCGATTCCCGCGCTCCGGGCCGAAGCCGCCGAGGCCGGCGGGGACCCGCTCACCCACCTCCCCGGCAGCGGGGCCAAGGCGGAGTTCACCGATCCGGTGGGAAAGGACGACGTATCGCCGTCCCTGCTGGACATCAGGATGCACCTCACCGGGCTTCCCGAGGCGACCGACGCCTACTGGGCCGTGCCGAGGAGCGCGGAGGATCGCCGCGAGTGGATCGCGGCGAACAAGGACATCATCACCGGCGCCGCCCAGCGATCCGGCCTGCCGCCCGACATGGTCGCCGGCATCGCCTGGCAGGAGGTGGGCGGACAGTGGGGCTGGATGGACGACGGTGTCGACACCGTCCGCGGACTCGCCAGGGACGGCTGGCTGCCCGGCACCCCGGAGAACCTGCCCTCGCGGCTCGGCGGCTCACCTGACGAGACGTCCTTCGGGCCCATCGCCATCCAGGTCAGGAGGGCGGCGGAGGTCCTCGGATACGACCCGGCGAATCTCACCGAGGGGCAACGGGACACGATCGAGGCATCGCTCCAGGACCCCGGACAGAACATCTTCATCGCCTCCGAGTACCTGGCCATGCTCAAGGAGGAGAGCACCTTCGCCGACGTACCGGCGGACGAGATGACGCGGGAGCAGCGCCAGGAACTGGCCGCCCGCTACAACGGCGGACCGTATTGGCAGAATGACGACGCCCAGGCCTACGGCCGCGGCTTCGACAGAAACCTGGACGACGCAAGGAGTGCCCTGAAGTGACCGGCCTGCTGCGAGGGCCGTGGGGAGTGACCCTCGTCCTCGCGAACCTGTGCAACGCCTATGTCGCTTACGGGGCACTGGTGACCCAGCCGCTGGGGGACTGGGACGAACAGACGCTGACGGCCATCGAGTTCGCGTCAGCTCTGCTGATCGTGCTCGCCGTCGTCACATCCCTGCTCGCCCTGGTCCCCGTACGGCAAGGGACTCTCGGCCGCTGGTGGCTGGCGCCGTCCCTGATCTTCCTGACCGTGGGTGCGGCGCGCTGGACGTACATCGTCCAGGCCTACCCACTGGGTCCGGGAGGCTGAGCCGCGCGGCCGTCGGATTCTTCCGTGTGCGCTCGCCCTGCCAGGGCGTTGGAGCGGTTCGTGCAGCGCATGACCATGGTCCGCAGTGCCGGCTGAAGGCCCCGGTCGACATCGGCTCCCACCATGAACCAGAAGTCGGCGGCATGGTCGGCGTACGCCCCCGGGTGACGCAGCACCAGGTCGTCGTCGCGCTCCGCTCACGATCTCGCCACCGCTGGGCCTCCTCGTGCCGGCCCAGGACCCGCAGGGCCAGGGTGGGATGGGAGGCCTACTCGGGGTCGTCACTCGTCTCCACGAGGGGGCGGAGGCGGGAGACGGCGGCCGCGGGATCGCCCGAGAGGAGGTCGACCTCGGCGAGGTGACCGGTCGCCGGAGCGTGGCCGGGCACTCGTCGTCGGGGCGCCTCGAACCACGTCCGAGCCGCGGGCAGGTCGCCTTCGCGCATCCCCCTCCTCCACGGTGTACGCCGTGAACTCCGGGCCGGCCTTGACGATCACGCCGCCCGGAAGAACCAGGCGACGGATCCGGGCCACGTCGGCAGCCCTGCCGCCCCGGTTGTCGAAGGCCGCGAAGAACTCGGCGGTCACCACGTCCGTCGCGCTCTTCGACATGGCGCGACAGTAACAGCGAGGAGTCGCCCGGCGAGCCGTGCAGGAGACGTAGGCGCCTTCGCTGCACGGGTGTTGACGGGACGCCAAAGGGGTGGAACCGAATGTCAGTGGCGGTTGCCATCATGGGGCCATGAGCAAAGTGATCTCGTACAGTGTCGCCGACACCCGCCACGTCGTCGCCTTCCTGAGCCCCGAACCACTGACCGCCGATCAGCAGCGCATCCTCGGCCACATCCGCAAGTCCTGCGAGCAGCACCAACTCGACCTGGACCGCCAGGACATCGACTACGGACTGACGATCCCCGAAGCCCTGGACCACCTCCTCGCGGGCCGGGCCGACTCGGACGCCTCCTACGCGGGCAACGCCTACTACAGTGCCCTGCAGCACATCATCGACAACCACGCCTCCGACCCGTACGACCTGGGCGTCTTCTCCAGGCCGGGCACCTTCTTCGGCCTGCTCGACGACGAACTGCGCCGCCTCGGCGTCCCCACGGAGCTGCTCCCGGGCACCTTCCTCTACGCCGGTCCGCCCGACGAGATCCCGTTCCCCATCCCGCACCCGGTCGACGGCTCCCCGGAGATAGGCCGCCTGCCCCTGGACCGCGTCAAGCCGGCGGCGGACGCCTACCGCGCGGTCATGGACCGGGTGGCCGAGGACTTCCGTTACGAGCTGCAGCAACTCGCCGGAAGCCTCCAGACCGAGCACGACGAGTGGCAGACCGCCCTGCGGCACGGCTGGACCATGGACACGGTCTTCTTCTCGATCAAGGGCTGAGCGGGCCGGCGACCTCACCGCACCGTGCCGATAGCGTGACGCCATGCTCGTGGGGACAGAAGAGACCCGGCTGGTGGTCCTGCGGGGCAACAGCGCGTCGGGGAAGTCGTCCGTCGCGGCCGGACTGCGTGACAGGTTCGGCCGTGGCCTGGCTCTGGTGGGCCAGGACAACCTTCGCCGTATCGTGCTGCGGGAGCGCGACAGGCCGGGGGCGGCGAACATCGGCCTGATCGACCTGACCGCCCGCTACGCCCTCGACGCCGGTTACCACGTCGTCGTGGAGGGCATCCTCTACGCCGACCACTACGGCGACATGCTCGCCCGACTGCGCGCCGACCATCGCGGGCCGACGCACGGCTACTACCTGGACGTGCCGTTCACCGAGACCCTCGCCCGGCACGCCACCAAACCGATCGCCGACGATGTCGACGAGGCCCGACTGCGCGACTGGTACCGGCCGGGCGACCTCCTGCCCGGCCGCATCGAGACCGTCATCGGCGCCGACAGCGCCCTGCACGAGACGGTCGACCGCATCCTGCTCGACACCGGCCTCGCCCGGCTGCCCGCGGTGGACCGGTGAGCGCGTCCATATGCGCGGATCGGTACCCGTGTTCTGGAACCGCCGCGCCACCAGGCAGACTCTGCGTGTAGTAGTCCCTTCTACAAGAGGATGTTCCACGCATGTTGACGCTGACCAAAGAAGACGGCCCGGCGGATCTCGACGGAGTGACCCACCTGTCCATCGGCGTGTCCTGGGATCCCACCGCCGGCACCAGCGGCGGCGTCCTGGGCGTCCTGCGCCGGAAGGCGGGCACCGACCTCGACCTGATCGCCATCGCGATGCAGGGCGGGGAGCCGGTGCGCCTGGCGGGCCTCGACTCGCTGGACCCCTTGGGCAACCGTGCCCTGGTCCACAGCGGTGACAACCAGACCGGGCGCGGCGACGGCGACGACGAGACGGTGACGGTCGAGTTCGCGGGGATCCCGCGCAACGTCACGTCGATCGTGTTCGTCGCCGCGGCCTTCAAGAAGGGCAGCTCCTTCCAGAAGGCCCGCAACATCAGCTTCAAGGTGTACGACGCCTCCGGCGGCAGCTCCCAGCAGGTCGCCGACATCTGGCCCAGCCTCCTCACCCAGGACAACGGCTGCGCCGTGGCCAAGGCCCTTCGGGTGGGCGACAGCTGGAAGCTCGAAGTGATCAATGTGACGGGAAAGATCAAGCAGGGTGACGAACATGCCCTGATGCGCTTCGCCGTCAGCAAGTAGTGGTCGAGGCGGGAGGCGGCGTGGAACCGGCAGGTCTCCGAGCTGCTGCCGCAGGACCTGACCCCGGCTGCGGCGGTGCCGCCGTCGAGCCGGCGGAACGTGGCACGCCGCCCGCCCTGCCGTGCGGACCTTCCGCGCTCAGGCGGCGGCAGCGGCGTGTTTGAAGACCTGCCGGTGGTGCCGGCGGATGTGGTCAGGGCCGGGGGGAGTGGCGGTCGGGCTGCGCCAGGGGCTGGTCCTGGAGAGTGTGCAAGTACCGTCCCGCCCGGCTGCGGGCCGCGTACAGGGGTGAGATCCGTATGCGGAGTCGGGCGGTGAGACCGAGGGCGCCCGGGTCGTCGACCGGAGCAGAGGCAGGTCCGTCGTCGTCACTGTGCCGCGTCGAGGTCGAAGACGATGCGGGCCTTGACCTCGCCGCGGAGTACCTCGTCGATGGAGTCGTTGACGGAGGTGAGGGGACGGGTCTCGTAGATGACCCTGGTGCGGCCGGCCGCGTGCAGTCGGAAGACCTCGGCGAGGTCCTGTCGGGTGCCGACGATGGAACCGATGACGGAGGTGCCGTTGAGGACGGTGTCGAAGATCGGCACCTGGATGGTGCCGTGCGCGGGCAGGGCCACCATGACGAGCTTGCCACCGCGCCGCAGACCGGCGTTGACGGATGCGAACGCGGCCTCGTCGACGGCGAGGGCGACCGCGGCGTGGGCGCCGCCGTGCTGCTTCAGCACCTCGGCCACGTCCTGCGTGCGGGCGTCGATGACGAGGTCCGCGCCGAGTTCGGCGGCCAGTCGGAGCTTGTCGTCGGTGACGTCGATCGCGGCGACGGTGGCACCGGCGATCTTCGCGTACTGCACGGCCAGGTGGCCGAGTCCGCCGATGCCGGAGATCGCGACGAGCTGGCTGGGCCGGACGTCGGCGACCTTGAGGGCCTTGTACGTGGTGACGCCGGCGCAGGTCAGCGGGGCGGCCTCCGCCGCGGTGATGCCGTCGGGCACCGGCTGGGCGAAGTCGGCCCAGGCGAGCATCTTCTCGGCGTATCCGCCGTCGCAGCCGTAACCGGTGTTGATCTGCTGCTCGCACAGCGTCTCCCAGCCGGACAGGCAGTGCTCGCAGCGTCCGCACGCCCTGCCCAGCCAGGGCACGGCGACCCGCTGTCCGACGGACAGATGGGTGACTCCCTCGCCGAGCTTCTCGACCAGGCCGACGCCCTCGTGGCCGGGCACGAACGGAGGGGTGGGCCTGACCGGCCAGTCGCCGTGCGCGGCGTGGATGTCGGTGTGGCACAGCCCCGACGCCTCCACCCGGACACGGACCTGACCGGGGCCCGGCTCGGGGTCCGGACGCTCCTCGATGATCAGGGGTTCACCGAACGCTCGTACGACCGCTGCCTTCATGGCTCTCTTCTCCTCTGTACTGGTACGTGCGTGGAGTCAGTCGTGGGCGACGACGGCTACGGGGGCGGTGGAGTGGTGCAGCACCGCGTGCGCGACCGGGCCGATGTGGGTGCCGATCGGGTTGCGGCGGATCCGGCGGCCCACGACGACGAGGGAGGCGTCTCGGGAGGCGTCCAGCACGCGGTCGGCGGCGGTGCCCGTCCGGGAGATCTCCACGACCTCGACGTCCGGGTACTTCGCGAGCCAGGGGCGCAGCAGGCCGGCGAGGGCGGCGGCTTCCTGCCGGCCCAGTTCGGCGCCGATCTCGGGTGCCGCGGGCAGGCTGTAGACGTAGTACGGCGCCAGCGTCCAGGCATGCACGACATGCAGGGCGGTGTCGCGGCGGGCGGCCTCCTCGAAGGCGAAGGCGAGGACGGTGTCGTCGGCCTTCTCCACGTCCAGGCCCAGCACGACCGGTCGGTACGGGGCAGCCGCCGACGGGATGCCGGCCGGATCCATGACGTGTTCGTCCGCGGCCTGCTCTCCGGCCCGGACGAGGATCACCGGGACGTCGGTGTGCGCGACCACGGACAGGCCGACGGACCCGACCAGGAACCCGCCGAGCCCGCTCAGGGCGCGGGAGCCGAGGACGAGCAGTTCGGCATCCTTCGCGGCCTCCGCCAGTACGTCGGCGGGCGTACCGGTCAGCTGCCGCTGGGTGATCTCGACGCCGGTGTGGCGCAGCCGCAGGCCTTCGGCCGTCTCACGCGGGATGCGTTCACTCCAGTGCTGCTGTGTCTCGGCGCCGAGCAGCGGCGCCTGGGCCATCGGTTCGGGGACGGGCTGCCAGACGTGGACGAGCGTCAGCGGCAGGCCGCGGAGCTTCGCCTCGCGGGCTGCCCATTCCGCGGCGGCACGGCTCTCGGACGATCCGTCGATACCGGCGACAACAGTGCGGACCATGGTGTTCTGCCTCCTGAACTGGGCTTCTGCTTCCAGCTTGGCGGCGCGGATGTGTCCGGTGCAGGGGCCGCAGGTCCCCGGCCGGGGCCGACCGGCCCTATCGCGCGGTCCCGGCTGCCGCGGTCGTCGCCGCCAACACCGTCGTGCCTGCTCGGCGGAGGCAGCCGAGCAGGGGCGCGCGGTGTGGCCGGCACCGGGTCGCCCGGTGGTGCGGAGCAGGGCCGTACGGCCCGCTGCCGGCTCCCGTACGGCCCAAGACCGCGCCGCGACCCGCCTGCCACGCCGCTGACGGCCAGTCCGACGGCTTCCCACCGCGACGAAACGATCCCGTATCCTCCTTTGGCGCCGACCGATACCGTTGCAGTCAGAGCGCGCAGCGGTATCACGGCAGGCCAGGGCGGAAAAGCGGAGGAGAACGGGTGGGAAGCACCGAGGGTGAGCAGGCCCGGATCAGGCTGCCCCAGCTGCGGCTGGACGAGCTCCTGGAGGAGCTGCAGGCGCGCCTGGACGCGGCCCGTGGCACCCGGGACCGGGTGCACAGCCTGCTGGAGGCCGTTCTCTCGGTGGGCCGGGAACTCGACCTGGAACAGGCGCTGCACAGCATCGTGGAGGCCGCCGCGGCCCTCGTGGACGCGGAGTACGCCGCGCTCGGCGTGATCGGCCCGGACGGGCGGCGGCTGTCGGCGTTCCACACGGTCGGGGTCAGCGAGGAACAGATCGCCCGCATCGGTCCGTACCCAGAGGGACACGGCATCCTCGGAGAGCTGATCCGTCACCCCGAGCCCCTCCGGCTGGCGAAGCTCTCCACGCACGCCGCCTCCTACGGCTTCCCGCCGAACCACCCACCGATGAATTCCTTTCTCGGCGTTCCCATCCGGGTGCGCGACCAGGTCTTCGGAAATCTGTACCTGACCGAGAAGCGCGGCGGGTTCCAGTTCGACGAGGAGGACGAGGCGGTGCTGTCGACGCTGGCCGTCGCGGCCGGCGTCGCCATCGACAACGCGCGGCTGTACGAGGACTCCCGGCTGCGTGAGCGCTGGCTCCAGGCCAACGCCGAGATCACCCACCGTCTGATGTCCGGCAGTGAACAGGGCGACGTCCTCGCACTCATCGCCGAACAGGCACGGGAGATCACCGGCGCGGCGCTCGCCGTGGTCGCGATACCGATGGAGGGCACCGACTCCCTGACGGTGGAGCTCGCCATCGGCCTGAAAGCGGAGGCGCACCGAGGGCTCGTGCTGCCGCTGGAGGGCAGTCTGATCGGCCAGGCCTTCGCCCAGGACGCACCGGTGACCAGTGCCGACGTCGCTCACGAGGACCGGATCTCGGCCGGCCCGCCACGGTTCACCGGTCTGGGCCCCGGTGTGGCCGTCCCCATCGGCTCCGGCGAGAGTGCCCGCGGCGTGGTGCTGCTCGTCCGGGAAACGGGCGGAAACGAGTTCACCGAGAAGGAGATGGCACCGCTGCGGATCTTCGCCGCCCAGGCCGCCGTGGCCATGGAGTTGGCCGAGCGCCGCCGGGACGTCGAGCAGATCGTGCTTTTGGAGGACCGCGACCGGATTGCCCGGGATCTCCATGACCTGGCGATCCAGCGGCTGTTCGCCACGGGCATGACGTTGCAGAGCGCGGGCCGCTTCATCGACCACCCCGGTGCCTCGGAGCGTGTGCTGAGGGCGGTGGACGACCTCGACGAGACCATCAAGATCATCCGTTCGACGATCTTCGGTCTGCGCACCCGCGGTGACGAAGCGGCGCCCGGTCTGCGGGCCCGAGCGGTACGGGTGGTCGGGGAGGCCGCACCCGTCCTGGGCTTCGCTCCCAGCGTCCGCATGGAGGGCCTGCTGGACACCCACGTCCCGAAGGAGACCGCCGAACACATCGTGGCGGTCCTGTCCGAGTCCCTGACGAACATCGCCCGGCACGCAGGCGCCGACCGTGCCGAGGTCGTGCTGGAGACCGACGGCAACGAGGTGCGCGTCACGGTCACCGACAACGGCGTGGGCATCCCGGCCGACGGCCGCCGCAGCGGCCTCGCCAACATGGGGGAACGCGCCGCGAAGCTCGGCGGGAGCATGGAAATCGCCGACCGCGAGGGTGGGGGCACCCGGCTCGTGTGGCATGTCCCGGTGCGGGAGTCGCAGACTCCGACGGCCGGCTGACGACGGCCCGCCCGGAACAGGACCGTTCCGGCGGGCCCGCCGTGTCGGCTGCGCGGACAGGCTCGTCGGACCTCACCGCGACGACGGGGCACCACCTCCCGCGCCGGCCTCCGGGGCCACCCACTGCGCGCGGCGCGGGGAGGCCGGTCCGTCGGGGCCGTAGCCGAGACGGATCACCATCTGGGGGTGGCCGCACCGCTCGTCGGTGAGCGATCCGAGGTGTGCGCGCAGGTCCGGCCATTCCAGTGCCTGGTGCAGCAGCGAAGCCCGGGTGCCGTGGGCGGTGGCCAACAGCAGGACGTGCTCCAGGGCCTGACCGGCGCGCAGCCAGTCCGCCCGCCGGTCGTGAGCCGTGGACAGCAGGGCGATCTGCGGACGCCTCTCGTAGGGGCGGGCCGCCAGCACGGCGGGGTGCCGGTGGGCGCGGAAGTCCCGCATCGGCATCCGGTCCAGAAAGTCCTGGAGGCCCAGGACGCTCGCCCGCATGCCCACCGTCGAGGGCTCCGCGGCCTGGACCCAGTGCCGGCTCTCCGCCGCCCGGTCGGCGTCCGCCGTGTTGCGGCGTTCCGCCTCGCGCGTGGTGAGCAGTACCTGGCTGGTCTCCTGCGGCTCGGGAAAGCGGAGGAAGGCTCCCTCCGCGTGAGCGGCTTCGGTGAGCGAGGCGCGAAGATGCCCCGGCAAGGGCCTGTCGGAGAAGGGGAACCTGCTGCTGTGCCGGCGCCACAAGGCGTCGTACAGGCCGGGTACCGAGGAAGCGCGGGCCGCCCGGCCGAGACGAACGGTGGCGAGGAGATCCGGCCGATCGGGGCGGGGCAGCAGTCGCGTGACGGGTGCGTGGCCGTGACGGGCCACCGCCACGCGGAGGTTGAGGACGGCGCAGCCGACCGAAACGTGCAGGGCGCGCCCGGTCGGGTCGAGGTGCCGCAGACCGCGGTCCGTGGCCGCCCGGATCTCCACCGTCCCGGTCTCCGGTACGTAGTGGAACTTCCAGGGCTGGGTGTTGTGGATGGAGGGCGCTGCCGTGGCGGCGGCGATGAGCCTCTCCAGGACGGAGACATCGAGAGCCGTCGTACTCATCGGAACTCCTCTCCGACCCGCACACGTCGTCGGCGGGCCCGGTCGTCGTCCTGGCCCAGCGTGGTGCCGGGGGAGGGCGGAGGACAGGGGCCGAGTGGCCTCGCCCCGCTCCGGACGGCCCTGTTCGCGCCGGCCCGCTCCCTGACGGACGTCCCGGCCGGCCGGGCCCTTGACCGCGGGACGTTCAGCCCTTCGGTCACAGCCGTTCGGCACTCGGTGTGAGCGCCCCGGTCCCACAGAGTGAGCGGTGTCCGGAACAGACCGGGCCACACTCGTTCCTGGAGGCAGACACCATGTCCCGTACCGTCACCGTGGGTCTCGACGGCTCTCGCGAGAGCCGTGCCGCCGCCGAGTGGGCAGCCGTGGAGGCGGAGCTGCGCGCTGTGCCGCTCAAGCTCGTTCAGGTGTGGGAGCCCTTGCCGAAGTCCATGGCGAAAGTCCCCCTCCTCGGTGCCGAGACCCACCGGCACTGGACCGAGAGGAACCCGCGCGAGGCCGCCGAGGAACTCCGCCTACGGCACCCCGCTCTCGACGTCAGCGTCGAACAGGTCTCCGGAAGCAACCCGGCCCAGTCGCTGAGCGGGGTGGCCGCGGAAGCGGAACTCCTGGTGCTGGGCTCGCGCGGGATGAGCGGGCTCGGCGGCTTTTTGGTCGGCTCCGTCGGCCTTGCCGTCGTGGCCCGCGCGGAGCGGCCGGTGGTGCTCGTCCGCGCCCAGGAAGCGACGGCCGACGAGCGTGCGCACAACACCGCGGGTGGGTCAGCGGCCGCCACCGCGGTCGGTCCCGTCGTACTGGGGCTGGACACCGGCATGCCGAGCGAGGCGCTGATCGAGTTCGCCTTCACCACGGCGGTGCGCCGCGGCACCGCCGTCCGCGTCGTCCACGGCTGGAACCCACAGCCCTGCTACGTCTACGCACTGTCGGCCGACCCCGGCTTCCACGACACGCTCGCCCAGTACGAGTCCACCGCGCTGATCGAGATGCTCCACCCCTGGCGGGAGAAGTTCCCCGGCCTCGAGATCACGGCCGAGTCCCGCTACGGCAGCCCGGCGGCGCAACTGGTGGAAGCCTCCCGCGGGGCCTCTCTCGTGGTGGTGGGCCGCCGGATCCGCCGTCATGGGCTGGGCGCGCACATCGGCCACGTCACCCACGCGGTCCTGCACCACTGCACCGCCCCCGTCGCCGTCGTCCCGCACGACTGAGGACCCCTGCCGCTCCGGGCGGAGCCGGCCCTCTGGGACATCCGAGGCCGGAGCACCTCGCCCTTGTGCCCGACCGGCATTCCGGGCGGAGGGGAGAAGGGCCGACCGGCCCCCCGGCCGGTCCCGGACAGCCCCTGGGCATGGCCGGCCCCACCGCCCGACGATCGACGCAGTGACAAGGCCCCAAGGAGATCCCCGATGACGGACGCCGTGCTCAGCCGACCGGGAGTCCACGCCCTGCTCGCGGACGGCACCACCGTGTCCATCCGTCCCGTGCTGGCGGGCGACCACGACCAGTTGGAAGGGCTCTACCTGGAGATGTCCCCGGAGAACCTGCGCCGGAGGTTCTTCGCGGTCAGCACCCGGTCCGCCGCCCTGGCCGCCGACCGCGCCTGCGCCCCCGCGCGGCCCGGTTACCGTGCGCTGCTGGCCGAGGCGCGGGGCAGGGTCCTCGGGCTCGCTGAGTACGACACCGGCGGTGCGGCCGACTCCGCGGAGATCTCCGTCGCCGTCGCCGAGGGCCTCCACCACCGGGGCGTGGGCACCCTCCTCATCGAGCACGTGGTCTCGGCGGCCCGGTCGGACGGCATCACCACCCTCACGGCGGACACACTCGCCGACAACCACGAGATCCTGCGCCTCTTCGCCGGCCTCGGCCTGCACGTCGACCGACGCCGGGAAGGGCCGGAAGTCCACTGCACCATCACACTCGGCCAGGACGACGCCTACCTGTCGGCCGTGGAGGCCCGGGGCCGGATCGCCGACGTAGCCAGCCTGGAGCCGCTGCTGCGGCCCAACGCCGTCGCCGTCGTCGGTGCCGGACCCGCCCCCGGGTCGGTGGGGCGCGCCCTGCTGCATCACCTGCACGCGGGCGGCTTCACGGGGCGTCTCTTCGCGGTGAACCCCGGCGCCACCTCGCTGCTCGGCGAGCCGTCCTACGCCTCGGTCGACTCCCTGCCCACGACGCCCGACCTCGTGGTGATCGCCGAGCCCGCCGACTCGGTGCCGGCCGTGGCCGAGGAGTGCGGCAAGGCCGGTGTGCGGGCCCTGGTCGTCATCTCCACGGGCCTCGACGGCGACGAGGCACGCGCCCTGCTGACGGTGTGCCGTACCTACGGCATGAGGGTGGTCGGCCCGAACTGCCTCGGCGTCTCGAACACCGAGCCGAGGCTGTGCCTGGACGCCACCTTCGCCCCAGGCCGTCCGCGGCCGGGGACCGCCGGAGTCGCCGTGCAGTCGGGCGGCGTCGGCATCGCCCTGCTGGACGGCCTGTCCCGGCTGGGCATCGGCGTCTCCACCTTCGCCTCCCTGGGCGACAAGTACGACGTCAGCGGCAACGACATGCTCCAGTGGTGGGAGAGCGACGGCCGTACCGACCTCGCCGTGCTGCACCTGGAGTCCTTCGGCAACCCGCGGGCCTTCTCCCGCACGGCCCGGCGCGTCACCCGTCGTATGCCGGTGCTGACCGTCGACGTGGGCCGGACCGAGGAGGGGCGCCGCGCCGCCGCCTCGCACACCGCCGCCGCGGCCACCCGGACCATTCCCCGTCAGGCCCTCTTCACCCAGGCGGGCATCACCGCCACGCGCTCGATCGGCGAACTCCTCGAAGCGGCCGCCCTGTTCCACACGCAGCCGCTGCCCGCCGGCACCCGCGTCGCCGTTCTGACCAATGCCGGCGGCGCCGGCGTCCTGACCGCGGACGCCTGTGCCGAGGCGGGACTCGTCCTGTCCAGGTTCGGTCCCGAACTCACCGACGATCTGCACGCCGCCCTGCCGGCCGGCGCGACCGTGGACAACCCCGTGGTCACCACCGCCGGCGTGACGCAGGAGCAACTGCGCGCCTGCGTGGACCGGCTCGTGGCGGACCCGATGATCGACGCCCTGCTGGTCGTACTGGTTCCCACAGCGATCGCCGAGGCCACGGGGGAGGACCTCCTGCGGGCCGTCACCTGCGGACCGGGACGGCGGGCGCGGCCGGTCGCCGTCGTACGCCTGGAACAGGCCGTACCCGTGACGCTGCTCCCCGCGGCCGAGGGGGGCGACGTGCCCTCGTACGCGGAACCCCAGGCGGCGGGCCGCGCCCTGGCCCACGGGGCCCGGCGGATGGCCTGGCTGCACCGGTCGGCGGGCACCGAAGTGGACCCCGAAGGAGTCGACGTGGCGCGCGCCCAGGAGATCGCCGCCGCCTATCTGGCCACCCATCCGGACGGTGGCTGGCTCGACCCCCGCACCTGTGCCGATCTCCTGGCCTGCTACGACATCCCCCAGGTGCCCTGGGCATGGGCCGAGACGGAGGACGACGCCGCCCTCGCCGCCGAGCGGCTGTGCGGCGTCGACGGCCGGGTCGTCATGAAGGCCCACTGGCCCGGACTGCTCCACAAGAGCAAGGAGCACGCCGTCCATCTCGGCCTCCGGGGCGAGGCACAGGTCAGGGCCGCCTTCCGTGACCTGGAGACGCGCTTCGCCGGAGTGATGACCGGCGTGGTCGTGCAACCGCTCGCCGAGCGCGGCATCGGACTGTTCGCCGGCGCAGTCCAGGACGACGTCTTCGGGCCGCTCGTCCTGTTCGGCCTCGGCGGCACCGCCACCGAGACACTCGCAGATCTCCCCCAGTCCCGGCTTGGCTCGACCGGGGAGACCCCGATCGCCCGCCTCGCCCCGCTCACGGACCACGACGTGCACGACCTGATCACGTCGCCGGGCTGCGCCCCGCTGCTGTTCGGCGCGGCCGGCCGGGGCCCCGTCGACCTCGAGGGCCTGGAACAACTGCTCGGGCGGCTGTCGCGGCTGGCGGTCGATCTGCCACAGCTCGCCGAGGCCGACTTCGATCCGGTCCGCGCGGCTCCCGGCCTGATCTCCGTACTCGACGCGCGGATCCGGCTGCTGCCGGGCCGGGCCCACGATCCGTATCTGCGCCGGCTCCGCTGAGGGGGAACCATGGTGACGGACGGCTTGACCGACACCTCACCGCACCGGACCGACGACACGCGGCGCCGGCCCGGCGCCGAGGCCCTGTACGGCGTGGCCCTGTACGGCGTGGCCCATGGCAGGCCACGACGAATCTGAGAGGAGGCGGACCGTCATGGCGAACAACGTGTTGGTCGCCTACGCGACGAAGAACGGTTCGACAGCGGAGATCGCGGAGGCCGTCGCGGAGGTTCTCCGCAAGGGCGGGCTCGCGGCCGAGGCCGTTCCCGCCGGGTCTGTCACCGACCTGGCGTCCTACGACGCCGTGGTGCTCGGCGGCGGACTGTACGCCGGACGCTGGCACAAGGATGCCCGCCGCTTCGTACGACGCCACCGCCGGGCCCTGACAGAGCGTCCGGTGTGGTTCTTCAGCAGCGGGCCGCTCGACGCCTCGGCCTCCGAGCGGGACATCCCGCCGGTGCCCGGCGTCCGACGGGCCATGGACAAGCTCGGGGTCACCGAGCACGTCACCTTCGGAGGGCGGCTGGAGGAAGGAGCCGAGGGACGCATCGCCCGCATGATCGTCCAGTCCGGCAAGGGCGGCGACTTCCGTGACTTCGCGGCCATCGAGTCGTGGGCGGAGCGTGTCGCAAGGGCGCTGGGCGGTCAGAGGGTCCGCTAGGAGGGAGCGGCCGGGGGCGAGCCCTCGGCCAGGCCGGTGGGTTCCGCACGCTCGCGTGCGGGCGTCGCTCGTCGTATTTCGCCGGCCGGGTCACACCGCCCCGGGGACCGGTTGCAGGAGGCGATCGGTGAACCGGTCCAGGTCGAGCGCTGTAACCGCGTCCAGCACCCCGGCTCGGTGGAGCCGCGCGCGGCGCCGGGAATCACGGCGAGGCGGAGCTCGCAGCGCATCCAGTCGGCTGCCTGCCAGGTGTGGCCGAGGAGCCGCGTGGCGAGTGCACCGAGGAGGAGCGCCGGTGCACTCGCCACGCGGCAGCCACGGCTGGTCCGGCCATCCGGACGGCCGCTGTGGGGACGATCGCGCGCGGACGTCGTCGCCCGCGGCGGCCTCCCGTGGGGCAGCCCCACCCGTTCCATGCCGAAGTAGGCCACCGGCAGCGGTTGGAGGGCCGGTCGGCCCTTTCCGGGCAGACGGCTCGGAGAGGCCGCGGGATGTCCCGCCCGTCAGCTGGTCCGCTGGCTCCACCGCGGGCCGATCAGCTCCCACTCCGTGGCCCACCGGGCGAGACGACCCTGGTCGAGAAGCCTCCTGGTGAGAGCGCCGATGCCGAGAGCGGCGCAGGCGACGGCCAGTGCGGCACTGCCGCCGAAGAAGGCCGCCTCCACGGCACCTTCGGTGGCGCCCGTCGGTTGAGGCGTGAGAGCGCCGCGGTCGTTCTGCCAGACAGTGATCGTCGCACCGGACTCGGTGCCCCTTTTCACCAGCGTCCGTCCGGTCCGCGAGGTGCCGTCGGGCGCCGCCCAGCGCACCTCGGTCATCATCCGGTAGGCGTTCCCCACGTCCGTCGTGGCGCGTGGAACGTCGGCGAGCACCACGGCCGCGACGGCGTGCCGTTCCGCACGCTCCCGGGCGGACGCCTGGACGGCGGCATGGGCCGTCATGAGCCCGGCCAGCGTTCCCCCGACGAGCACGACCGTCCACAGAACCAGCATGATCCAGGCTTCCACGACATCGGTGCGGCGCCGCAGCGGGTTCCTCCGCAACCGCCAGAGCCTTCCCGCACCCCGGTTCCCGCGCATGTGCCGGCACCTCCTCGCCCGTCCACGTTTCTTCGACGGTGGCAGCTGAAGCCGGGGCAGGGGCAGGGCCGATGGGGCGGCTCCCTCGGGCCGAACGGACCTGTCCCGGCCCGGTGGAGAGAGCCCGTCCGGCACTTCGCCGCATGGCGTTCGAGGGCGAACCTCTCGCTGGATGCTCCGGTCGGCGGCCTGTGGCGGGGCCGACCGGCCCAAGCGGGATCCGGAACCGTGGGACAGGCTGGAAGTGGGGGAGAGGAACGGCAGCGCGCGGGAGTCCCGCTCCGCCGGCCGATGGCGGCCCAGGATCCGGCTTCCGCCGTAGCGCGAGAACCCGAGAGGTGTGGCATGAAAGGCTACGTATTCCACGGTCCTGGTCAGTCCGCCTGGGAAGAGATACCGGACCCCGCCGTCAGGGAGGCCACCGACGCCATCGTGCGCGTCGACGCCGTCACGATCTGCGGCACGGACCTTCACATCCTCAAGGGCGACGTGCCCGAGGTCCGCCCCGGGACGGTGCTGGGACACGAGGCCGTCGGCGAGATCGTCGAGGTGGGCGGCGACGTGCGTACGGTGCGACCCGGGGACCGGGTTCTGGTCTCCTGCATCAGCGCCTGCGGGCGGTGCCGTTTCTGCCGTGAGGCCATGTACGGCCAGTGCCGTGGCGGCGGAGGCTGGATCCTCGGCCACCTGATCGACGGGACCCAGGCGGAGTACGTCCGGGTTCCGTACGCCGACCTCTCCGTGCATCCGTTGCCCGGCGCGGTCAGCAGCGAGGACGCCGTGCTGCTGGCCGACATCTTCCCGACGTCCTACGAGGTGGGCGTGCTCAACGGCGGGATCCGTCCCGGAGACACCGTCGTCGTCGTGGGGGCCGGCCCCGTCGGACTGGCGGCCGTCGCCACCGCCCGGCTGTTCGCGCCCTCGCGCATCGTCGCCGTGGACGTGGCCGCGTCCCGTCTCGAGGCCGCCCGGAAACTCGGAGCCGAGACGGTGGCCGACGCCCGGGAGGCCCCCGAGGAGCTGGTCGCCGATCTCACCGAGGGCCTGGGCGCGGATGTCGTCATCGAGGCGGTCGGCGTGCCGGAGACCTTCGAACTGTGCACGCGCATGGTGCGACCCGGTGGCCACGTCGCCAACGTCGGGGTCCACGGCAAGCCGGCGACCCTGCATCTGGAAGACCTGTGGATCAAGAGCGTGACCATCACGACGGGTCTGGTCGACACCCACTCCACGCCCACACTGCTTCGGATGGCGGCCGCAGGCCGGCTGCCCACGGGGCAACTGATCACCCACACCTTCCCGCTCGACAGCATGCAGGAGGCGTACGACGTCTTCGGCAACGCCGCCGAGACCGGGGCACTCAAGGTCGTGCTCGGAGGTCAGCGGCACGACTCCGTGGCGGTGCCGGCCCAACAGCGGTGAGGTACCGGACCGACGTGCTCACCGAGCCGGATCCGCACAGCGGGTCCGGCTCGCCGGCGGTTGCGCCGCATCGGCGCGTTGCCCGGAGGGGTCTGGCCCTGCCCCTCTGCCACCGGTCGTCGGCGGGGCGTCGGTGACCGGCGGCCCGTCCCCACACGGCAGTCCCGCCCCGGCCCGCCGCCGCCCGGACGTGCCTCTCCCGACGGAACGGATCCGCGCCCGACGGTCACCCGTCACGACCGCGTCGGGGGAGACCGTCCGTGCGGGCAACGGACCCACCTGTCCGGATCCACCCGCGCTTTCTCCCGGTAGCCGTGCGGGGACCGAACGGCCCGGCGGAAGGGGGCCGTTCAGCGTGCTGCCGGGCTCCCACGGCCCCTGGTCCGGCTCCTGTCCGAGGACGAGCATCGGGCATGAGCCGCCGCGCCGTCGCGGGGCGGAGCCCAAGGGGAGGACGTCATGACACACCATCAGGAACGAGTGGTCGTCGGAGTGGACGGATCGACGGCCTCCGTACGGGCCCTGGACCGCGCCGCGGACGAGGCGGTCCGCCGGGGTTGTGCCCTTCGCGTGGCCTGTGGTCGTCGTCCCGGCCGGCTGATCCGTGCGTCCGGGCCCATGACGGAGTACGACAACGGCCGATGCCGGAGAAGCATGCGGCCGGGGTCATCGCGACGCGGGGAAGCCGACCTGAGCGGCACGCGAAGGGGCGGCCGGTGCGTCACCGGCCGCCCACCACGTCTTTCCGGATCCCCGGGCAGCGGCCCGACGCGCGGCGTCGGGCCGCTGCCGCGTCTCACCCCGTGACGCTGCGCGGGAAACCGCTCGAGAACTCGCACTCGACGTCGACGACGCCCTCGACGGCGCGCACGAGGCGGGCCGCGACGGGTACCAGCGAGGTGTCGCGGATGTGGCCGGTGAGGGTCACCACACCGTCCCGGACCTCCACACCCAGTGGCTCGGCCGGGGCGGGGAAGAGGGTGCTGATCACCTCTCGTCGGACTTCCCCGGCGAGGTCCTCGTCCGTCCGCAGGAAGACCTTCAGCAGGTCCGCCCGGCTCACCAGGCCGTCGAGAACGCCTTCGGCGTTGACGACCGGCAGCCGCTTGACCTTGCGCTGGGCCATGATGCGGGCGGCCTGGGCAAGGGTGGCGTCGGCGTGGACGGTCACGGCCGGGGTGCTCATCAGCTCCCCGGCGGTCAGCGCACCCGCCTTGGCGAGGTCCGCCAGGCGACTTCGCTGGGTGAACCGGTCGGGGTCGTCGTCACGGAACTCCTCCTTGGGCAGCAGGTCGGCCTCGGAGACCACGCCGACGACCCGGCCCTCGCCCTCGAGCACCGGCAGGGCGCTGACCTTCCACTCCTCCATGAGCTCGACGATGTCCTTGAAGCGCGCGTCGCGGCCCACGGCAACGACCGTGTGCGTCATGACGTCGCTGACGAGGTGCGGACCGGTGGACATGGTGAACTCCTCGAAGTGTCGGTGTCGGTGTCGGTGTCGGTGTCGGTGTCGGTGGTCGGGCGAGGGTGGCCGGGCGGCGTTCGTGCGCCGAGGAAATGCCCTGGCTGTCAGCCGCTTCGGCTGCCACTGCCGTACGGGGCGTACAGGTCGAGCAGGCGGACGCGGGCGGACTGCAGCCGGTGGGCGACGACCCGGCCGACCCACACGGCGATCGCGCGGCCGAACTCCGGATCGTCGGCGCATATGGCCCGCACGGCGTCCGCGTCGAACTCGTACGCCCGCACCGGAGTGGCGGCCTCGGCGCCCAGCTGCCACAGGTGGGGCGGGAAGTGCCAGGACCAGCCGACCAGTTCGTTGTGACCCAGTGACTCGATGACCGCGGCGCGACGGCCGGGCACCCGGAGGTCGAGGTCGACGGTCCCGGTCCTGATGATCCAGAACCGGTCGGCGTGGCGTCCCTCCTCGAACAGGCGGGTCCCCACGTCGAAGGAGACCTCGCGCGCGTTCCGCATCAGCTGTTCACGGTGCTCGATCGGAAGGCCGGCGGCCAGTGTGGTGGAGGTCATCGTCCCGGTTCCCTTCTTTTTTCGGCCGCAGGCGGCCGACGTGTGGGGCGATCGGAGCGCGCTCCTGTCGCGCGGCGGTCAGGCCGACCCGTGCCCTGCGAGGTGCGCGGACCCGGCGACGATTCGCCATGGCATCTCCGCTGATTCCAGACTGTGCCCGTCGGCCCGCGGGGGCCACGGGCCGCAAGGCCCCAATGAGGGCCCTTCGGCCCAACCGTGGGGCAGCCGCGGAGCGCGGGCACGGAAGGGACACGGCCCCCGACGGTTCCTTCCGCCGACGGCCGGTGAGGGCCGCTTCCCGGAGACGTCCGGGCCGGTCGGCCCATGTGGCATGGTCTCGGCCGGAGTTGTATGGAGGTGAAGCCACCAAAATCCGCACCCAGAGCGAGGAGCGAGGACGATGGGCAGGTCTCTCACATCGGAACGCCGGGAGCGGCTCGCGCTGATGCTGGTCACCTCGACGAGTGTGACCTTCACGATCGCCGCCGTGTCCGACGCGCTGGCCGTCCGCCGGGCACGCCGTCGGGCGTCCGGACCGCCGGAGCCGTCGGAACAGCCGGCCCGGCGGCCGGTCGACCGCCGAACCCCGGTCGCCTGCTGACCTGGCGGCCGCGGGACCGTGTGGCACACACGGCAACGCTTCAGGCCCTTGACAGGCAAGGATGCCCGAAGCCCGCGGATCCGCCGGGCAGTCGCCTCTGCTCCGTCCGGCATTCGGTGCGCTGTCTCCTGCCCTGGCACGCGCGCGTGCTTTCGGGCGGCACCTCAGCGTTCCCACACGCGCCGGACGCGGGCGGCCGTCGTAGCACGTCGGGGATTCCCCCCACTGCGGATCCATACCGGCAGCGGTCGCAGGACATCCGGGTCGCCGCCCCTCGGACGGTGCGCCGCCAGGGGCAACCGGCACTGCCCGGGCACGGCGCCTTCCAGCGCGCACCGAGTACGAGAATCCCCGTGGCCGTCACCGTCAAAGCCTTCGGCCAGGGACGGGGCCACCTCCGTCGGATCCGTCCGCCGACGGCCGACCGCCATCCGTTCGGCGACCTCGGGGGTGGAACCCTCGCGGTCGTGCAACCCCGATGGTCGGAAGATCCGTCTCGGAGACGACGCCGATGACCTTGCTCTCGGAGTCGATCACCGGTCTGGTGGCCTTCATGGCCGGTTCTCCTCGAACGTCGGGACCTGTCCGGAGGAGGAGACCGTCCGGCCCTCCCTCCGAAGCCTGCTGCACCCAGCCTCCGCCGGACCGGTCGCGGCGGGCAGGGGCTGAGCGGCCCCGGCGCAGAGCCGAGCGGCCCCGACGCCGCCGGAAGCGGCCGGCCGTCCTCCCCCTCGGGCGCCTCGCCGGCCGACGGTTCCCGTCCGGTGCGGGCGCGGGGGCCGAACGGCCCGGGCAACGAACCCTTCTGGCCCCTGCTCAGGCAACACACCTCGTGCGACGGTGACAGAAGGGGCCTTCTGCAAGGTGGTGAGTGCGATGACCGAACTGCCCCTGATCGTGGGAGTCGACGGATCGGATGCCGGCTTGGCGGCGGTCGACTGGGCCGTGGATGAGGCGGCCCGCCTGGGCCTGCCGCTGCGGCTGGTCCACGCCTCCCTCTGGGAACGTTACGAGGGAGCCCTGGCGCTGCGCGGGCAGGAACGCCCCTCCGTTCGGGTACTGGCGGAACACATCGTCGCCTCCGCCGCGGAACGCGCCCGGCGGCGTTATCCCGACGTCAAGGTGTCGACCGCCATCCTCGCCTCGGAACCGGCGGACGCCCTGCTCGGCGAGGGCAACAACGCCTCGCTCCTGGTGACCGGCTCGCGCGGCCGCGGTGGGTTGCGGGGACTCCTCCTCGGCTCTGTCGGCCTCGCCGTCGCCGCTCGCGCGCACTGCCCGGTGACCGTGGTCCGGGGGGACGGCGCGGGGCCGGCCGGCATCCACGAGCGCATCCTGCTCGGGGCCGGGAACCCGGACACCAGCGGCGACGCGGTGCGTTTCGCCTTCCGTGAGGCCGAGGCACGGTCGTGCACCCTGGACGTCGTGCGTGCCTGGCGCTGCCCGGCACACGAGACCGTCGACCATCCAGCCCTGGCCGCGGAACCGGCCCGCCACCACGAGGAACACGCCTCGGCCCTGCTCGACGAACTCCTGCGCGAAGCGATGGCCGGGCACCCGGACGTCCGGGTGCGCCGGACGACGGTTGAAGGGCCGCCCGCCAAGGTACTCGTCGACCGGTCGGCCGCCGCGGACCTCGTGATCGTGGGGGCGCGGCGCAGGGTGGGCCACCTGGGCCTGCAGATCGGCCGGGTGAGCCACACCCTCCTGCACCATGCGCGGTGCCCGGTGACGGTCGTACCGCAGCGAGTGTGAACGCCCCACCCGGCCGAATGTGAGGGAGGCGGAGGAGACCGTGGCACCGTACCCCGAATGGACGGGTGCGTCCCGCCGGTCCGGCACCACCAGCGGACCGGCGGGCGGCACGCCCGGCCCCCACGACCGCGGACAGCCGCACGAAGGACGCCGGGCCGCCGCGCCGGGCCGGACGTGGGAGTACACGGGTTACGACCCCGGCCAGGAGCCGCTGAGGGAGTCGCTGTGCACGCTGGGCAACGGCTACTTCGCCACCCGCGGCGCCTTCCCGGAGTGCGCCGCGGACGGCGTGCACTATCCGGGCACCTACGCCGCCGGCTGCTACAACCGGCTGACCTCCGAGGTCGCGGGTCGCCTCGTCGAGAACGAGGACATGGTCAACCTCCCCAACTGGCTGCCTCTGCGCTTCCGGCTCGAGGGAGGCGAGTGGATCACCCCGGACACGACGACGGTGCTCGAACACCGCGTCGTGCTGCACCTCGCGTCCGGCCTGCTGGAACGGCGGACCCGGTACGGCTTGGACGCCGACCGCGTACTGACGGTGCGACAGCAGCGCCTCGTGCACATGGCGGACCCTCATCTGGCCGCGATGCGGACCGAGTTCACCCTGGAGGGCCACTCCGCCGGCCTGGAGGTCGAGGCTGCCCTCGACGGTGGCGTCACCAACGCCGGTGTACCGCGGTACCGCGATCTGGACGGCCACCACCTCACCCATGTGCAGACCGGCACCGGCACCGCGGACACGGTGTGGCTGCGCTGCCGCACCCGTACCTCGGACATCCGCATCGGCATGGCGGCCCGCCTCACGTCGGGCGACGTCCCGGTCGTCGCGCGGCACGAACAACTGCGCGCCGTCCAGGAGATCGGCCTGCGTCTGACCGCCGGGCGGACCGCCACCGTCGACAAGACGGTGGCCCTGCACACCGCGCACGACCGCGCGATCAGCGACCCCTTGCAGGCGGCGGTCGAGCGCGCGAGCGAGGCCCCCGCCTTCGACGAGCTCCTCGAAGCGCACCTGACGGCCTGGGACCAGCTGTGGCGCCGGGCCGACATCGACGTGCCGGGGGAGCCGGGAGCCATCCTGCGGCTGCATATCTTCCATGTGCTCCAGACCCTGTCGCCGCACACCGCCGAACTGGACGTCGGCGTCCCGGCCCGGGGGCTGCACGGTGAGGCGTACCGCGGGCACGTGTTCTGGGACGAACTGTTCGTGCTGCCGTACCTCAACCTCCACTTCCCCGAGGTCTCGCGCGCCCTGCTCGAGTACCGCCACCGCCGCCTGGGGCAGGCCTGCTCGGCCGCGCGGGCGATCGGCCGACGCGGTGCCCGGTATCCCTGGCAGAGCGGCAGCGACGGCCGCGAGGAGACACAGCGGCTGCACCTCAACCCGCGCTCCGGACGCTGGCTGCCCGACCACTCCCACCTGCAGTACCACGTCGGCTCGGCGATCGCGTACAACGTGTGGCAGTACTGCGAGTCCAGTGGGGACGCGGAGTTTTTGCACACCAAGGGCGCCGAGACGCTCCTGCAGATCGCCCGTTTCTGGGCGGACTCGGCCACCTGGGACGATCACCTCGGACGGCACCGCATCCTGGGCGTGATGGGGCCCGACGAGTACCACGACGCCTACCCGGACAGGCCAGATCCGGGCCTCGACGACAACGCCTACACCAACATCACGGCCGCCTGGGTGCTCGCCCGCACCCTGGAGGTGCTGCGTGCCCTGCCCGAGCCGCGCCGCCGTGAACTGGCCGAGCGCGCGGGCCTGGACGGCGGTGAACTGGAGCAGTGGGAGGACGTCTCACGCACGCTGTACGTGCCCTTCCACGACGGCGTCGTCAGCCAGTTCGAAGGCTACGGCGATCTGGCCGAACTCGACTGGGACGACTACCGCAGGCGGTACGACGACATCCGGCGCCTGGACCGCATCCTGGAGGCCGAGGGCGAGACCGTCAACCGCTACAAGGCGTCCAAACAGGCCGACGTGCTGATGCTCGGCTATCTGTTCTCCCCCGCCGAACTGCGAGCGCTGTTCCACCGCTTGGGACACCGCCTGGACGACGAGACCTGGCTGCGCACCGTCGACTACTACCTGGGACGCACCAGCCACGGCTCCACGCTCAGTGGCCTGGTCCACGGCTGGATCCTGGCCAGGGCCCGGCGCGCCGAGGCGTGGACGTTCTGCCAGGAGGCCCTGCGCGGCGACATCGCCGACGTCCAGGGCGGGACGACCGGCGAGGGCATCCACCTGGGCGCCATGGCGGGCACCCTCGACCTCGTGCAGCGCGGGCTGACCGGACTGGAGACCCGCGAGGGAGCCCTGTGGCTCGACCCGGTGCCGCTGCCGGAACTGTCCTCGTACGGCTTCGCCTTCCGCTACCAGGGCCACTGGGGCGTACGGCTGCGACTGCGGCACGGGCAGCTGGAGATCGAGGTGCCGCCGTCGGACCGCTCGCCCATCGACGTCCAGCTCGCCGACCGGTCCGTGAGCGTCCAGCCCGGGGAGACGTGCCGCCTGCTCCTCCAGGAGTGACACGCCGGAGGCGTCCGCACCACGACTCGCACCGACGAAAGGGGCCGACGGGCCCCGAGCCGGTGCCTGGCGGCCCTGCTGCGGATCCGCTGCCGGGCGGACGCTGAGGGGGTGGGGGAGAGAACCGAGTCTGTGGAGGTGCACGTCATGCTTCCGCCCGTTGTCGCCGCGGTGGATCGTTCCGCCGAGAGCCTGGCCGCCGCCGAGTGGGCGGCCCACGAGGCCGTTCGCCGGGAGCGGCCGCTACAACTGCTGCACGCCTGGAACTGGCACCCCCGGCAGGGAGAGGGTGAAATCGCCAACGCCGCCCAGCGGCAGCTCTCGCGACGCGTGTTGCGACAGGCCGAGCTGCGTGTCCTCGCCACGTGCCCCGACGTGCGTCTGCACGACGCGCAGGCCGAGGGCCCGGCGACCGCGGCGCTGCTCAACGCGGCCGAACAGGCCGACGTACTGGGATGTGCCGAAGCCGGCCTGGCCGGGGCCCTGTGGACCCCGGCCCGGCCGGATCTCTCCCCTCGTCGCGGTGACCGCGTTCAGCGGCCGTAGTAGGCCGCCCGCATGATCTCCTGCATGTCGTCCAGCATGGGCATACGGGGGTTGGCGGGCGCGCACTGGTCCTCGTAGGCGTTGAGGGCCTGCTGGGGCAGGGCATCGAGGAACGACTGCTCGTCGACTCCGGCGGCCTGGAACGTCGGCTCGATACCCACGGCGGCGCGCAGGCGCTCGACGGCGGTGGCGAGGGACTCCACGCCCTCGGCCGCGGTGGCGGCGGGCAGCCCCAGCGCCCGCGCGATGTCCTGGAAGCGCTCAGGGGCCCGGTAGTTCTCGTACTTGGGCCAGCCGGTCAGCTTGGTCGGGACGCTGCCGTTGTAGCGGATGACGTGCGGCAGCAGGATCGCGTTGGTACGGCCGTGGGCGATGTGGAAGGTCGCGCCGACGGTGTGGGACATGGCGTGGACTATCCCCAGGAAGGCGTTTCCGAAGGCCATTCCGGCGATGGTGCCGGCGTTGTGCATCTTCTCCCGGGCCTCGGGCGACCTGTCGCGGTTGTTCACCGCCGCCTCGATGTTGCCGAAGATCAGGCGGATCGCGTGCAGGGCGAGGCCGTCGGTGAAGTCGTTGGCGTAGACGGAGACGTACGACTCGATGGCGTGGGTGAGGGCGTCGAAACCGCTGTCGGCGGCCAGGGCCGGCGGCAGCGCGGTGGTGAGCAGCGGATCGACGATGGCCACGCTCGGGGTGAGCGCGTAGTCGGCCAAGGGGTACTTCTTGCCGGTGGCCGGGTCGGAGATGACCGCGAACGGCGTGACCTCGGCGCCGGTTCCCGAGGTGGTCGGCACGCACACCAGGCGGGCGAGCGTTCCGAGGGTCGGGAAGCGGAAGGCGCGCTTGCGGATGTCGGAGAACTTCTGTCGCATGTCGGCGAAGTCGATGTCGGGGTGCTCGTACAGCAGCCACATGACCTTCGCCGCGTCCATGGGCGAGCCGCCGCCGAGCGCGATGATCGTGTCCGGGCGGAATTCCCGCATGAGGCGGGCGCCGCGCTGCACCGAGTCGATGCTGGGCTCGGGTTCGACGTTGTCGATGATCTGGAGGGTGACCGGGTCGCGGCGGCGCTGAAGGACGCGGGTGATCCTGTCGACGAAGCCGAGGCGGGTCATGGTCCCGTCGGTGACGATGGTGACGCGGTGCACGTCCGGCATGGAGGTGAGGTAGCGGATGGCCTGCGGCTCGAAGTAGATCTTCGGGGGGACCTTGAACCACTGCAGGTTGTTGCGGCGGGTGGAGAGGCGCTTGACGTTGAGCAGCTGGGCGGCGGAGACGTTGTTCGACACCGATGTGCTGCCCCAGGAGCCGCAGCCGAGCGTCAGCGACGGCAGCAGACCGTTGTAGATGCCGCCGATCGCTCCCTGCGAGGACGGGGCGTTGACGATGACCCGCACGGTCTTCATGCGCATGCCGTAAGCCTCCGCGAGGGCTCGGTCCTCGGTGTGGACGACCGCGCTGTGGCCCTGGCCGTGGAAGGCGACCATGTCCGCGGCCAGGTCGAAGCCGTGGCGCTCGTCCCCGGCGCGCAGCACGGCCAGTACCGGGCACAGCTTCTCCCGGGTCAGCGGCTCGTCCGGTCCGACGCGGTCGGCTTCCACCAGGATGAGCGAGGTGTGCCGTGGTACGGCGAACCCGGCCTGCTCGGCGATCCACGCCGGGCTCTGGCCGACGGCCGCCGCGTTGACCTTGGGCTCGCAGCCGGCACCCGCCTTGTGGTCCACCGGGAACAGGAACGCCTCGAGCTTCGCCTTCTCCTGCGCGGTGGCAAGGTGGGCGTGCAGGGCGCGGAATTCGGTGAGCGCCGCGTCGTAGATCTCGGTGTCCAGGATGACGGCCTGCTCGGAGGCGCAGATCATGCCGTTGTCGAACGACTTCGACAGCACGAGGTCGTTGACGGCCCGGCGCAGCTTGGCGCTCTTGTGCACGTAGGCGGGGACGTTGCCCGCGCCGACGCCGAGGGCGGGTTTGCCGGCCGAGTAGGCGGCCTTGACCATGGCGTTGCCGCCGGTGGCGAGGATCAGTGAGACGCCCGGGTGCCGCATCAGCGTGTTGGTCGCCTCGACCGAGGGCGCTTCGATCCACTGCACGCAGTGTTCGGGAGCGCCTGCGGCGACGGCCGCGTCGCGCACGATCCGGGCCGCCTCCGCGCTGCACCGCTGGGCCGAGGGGTGGAAGGCGAACACCACCGGGTTACGGGTCTTCAGCGCCATCAGCGCCTTGAAGATCGTGGTGGAGGTCGGGTTGGTGACGGGTGTGATCGCGCAGACCACGCCGACCGGCTCAGCGATCTCGACCATGTCCTCGATGTCGTCACGGGCGATGACACCCACGGTCTTCATGCGGCCCATGCTGTGCGTGACGTGTTCGCACGCGAACATGTTCTTGGCCGCCTTGTCCTCGAAGACCCCGCGTCCGGTCTCCTCCACCGCCAGGCGGGCCAGCGCGGTGTGCTGGTCCAGAGCGGCGACCGAGGCCTTCTTCACGATGTGGTCGACCTGATCCTGGGTGAGGCCCTCGTAGTCGGCGAGGGCCTTGAGGCCGGCCATGACCAGCCGGTCCACGGCGACCATGGTGTCCGAGGGAGCCTCGGCGCCGACCGGGGCCTCGCTCGGGGAGTCGTGTCGGGTCATGGCAGCGAGCCTCCGTTGTCGGGTTGCCGTGGATGCACGGCGGTGGCAGGGCGGGAGCGACGCCACGGGGGGGGGTGACGCCGCTCCCTGTCTTCACTGTGCTGCGGATCGTGGTCCCGCCGCAGGCGCCGAAGGTCCCCGTCCGAGCCCGTCCGGCCCGCCCCCACAGGGCCTGTCGGCCCCCGCCCGTGATGGCCTCACCGGCGTCCGGACGCCGAGGAAGCCGCCTGCGTCGAGCAGTCGTCGACGCGGAACGTCAGCCCGTTCACCACGCCCACGACGCCTTCCGTCCGCCATGCCGCGCGGACGGCCTCCGGGACCTGGCTGCGCGACTCCACCCGACCCGCGAGGGTGACGACGCCGTCCCGTACGGAGACGAGGACGGCCTCGGGCGACAGCCCCAGAACTTTGACCACGACCTCCTCACTCACCTGACGGCCCAGGTCGTCGTCCGTGCGCAGGAAGACGCGGAGCAGGTCCCGGCGGGTGGCGATGCCGATGAGACGGTCCTCCTCGTCGACGACGGGCAGCCGCTCCACGCCGCGGCGCTCCATCAAACGGGCCGCGTCCGGGACGCTCTGCTCCGGGTGCACGGTGATCGCGGGGCTGGTCATCAGGTCCGCGGCGGTGGCGCCGCCGACCGGACTCCGAGGGGATCGGTGCGCCTGCGCGCGCACCAGGTCGGTCCCGGAGACCACCCCGAGCACTTTGTCGTCGTCGTCGATCACCGGCAGACCACTGATCCGGTGATGGTCGAGCAGCCTTACGACTTCCTTGAACGGCGTCGCCCGGCGTGCCTCGACGACGTCGCTGGTCATCACTTCGCCGACGGTGCGGTGTGTCACGGTGGTTCTCCTCACGGGCGTGGCGGGGAGGCCGGAGCCGGGATCGGTCTTCGGTCCCCCGCCGTTTCGGGCACGGGCCCGCAGGCCCCTACTGCTGCGGGCCGCCGCGCCACGGAGGCGGCGTGGCCGTCCTGCGGGTCACGTCCCCGCGGTGCGCTACGCGTTCGGTTCCCTCGCGCAGCCTGTCGTGCAGTCGGTCGGCGAGTTCGCGGGCGCTCGCCTCGCGGGCATGAACGACCACGAGGTCGGCTCCCACCCGGATCTCGGCGGCGGCGGACCAGGGCAGTTCGACGTGGTGGGCGACGGCCCTGGCCACGCGTACCTCGCCGATGACAGCCGGGAGCCCGCGCCGGTCGAGCGCGGCACCGACCTTCTCCCGCAGGTACGCGAGGGACTCCTCGTCCACGTCGCCGTCGGCGCGCACCCGCACGGCGGTGGCGACGTCGTCCGTAGCTGTGTCCTTGGCGCTCATGTGATCCGCTCCTTGTGATCGTTTCCGGTGCACCTCAAGACTGCTGGGTGCGAAGGCCCCTGTCCCAGGGTCGGCCGACCCTGGGACAGGGGCCGAGGGTCCCGCTCACCTGCTGTCGCTGACGTCGGCCGTTTCCAGCGCCGCCCGTCCGGCCTCCAGGCGTGCCACCGGGACGCGGAAGGGCGAGCAGGAGACGTAGTCCAGGCCGGCGGCGTGGAAGAAGTGCACCGAGTCGGGGTCGCCACCGTGCTCGCCGCACACCCCGATCTTCAGGCCGGGCCGGGTGGCGCGGCCCTCCGCGACGGCGATGCCGACCAGTCGGCCCACGCCCTCCCGGTCGAGCGTCTCGAACGGGGAGGAGGGGAAGACGCCCTTGTCGAGATAGGCCGAGAAGAACTCCGCCTCCACGTCGTCCCGGGAGAACCCCCAGGTGGTCTGGGTCAGGTCGTTGGTGCCGAAGGAGAAGAACTCCGCCTCCTCGGCGATCCGGCCGGCCGTGAGCGCCGCCCTGGGCAGTTCGATCATGGTTCCGACCGGGCAGGCGAGGGCGACGCCCGATGTCTCGGAGACCTCGCCGAGCACTCGTTGCACTTCCTCGCGCACGATGCGCAGCTCGCGGACGTCACCCACGAGCGGAACCATGATCTCCGCCCGGGGATCGCCGCCTGCCAGGACGCGTCGTGCGACGGCCTCGCCGATCGCCCGCACCTGCATGGCGACCAGTCCGGGCACGACCAGGCCGAGGCGCACGCCCCGCAGCCCGAGCATCGGGTTCTCCTCGTGCATGCGGTTCACCGCCGTCAGCAGTTCGACGTCGCGCGCGTCCGGCAGATCGCCGCGGGCCTCCGCGGAGGCGATCCGGACGGCGAGTTCGGTGTGGTCCGGGAGGAACTCGTGCAGTGGCGGGTCCAGGAGCCGGATGGTGACCGGCAGGCCGTCCATCGCTTCCAGGATGCGGGTGAAGTCCTCCCGCTGGAGCGGCAGGAGAGCCGCCAGGGCACGGTCGCGCTCCGCGTCCGTGCGGGCCAGGATCATTTCCTCGACCAGCTTGCGGCGGTCGCCGAGGAACATGTGCTCGGTGCGGCACAGACCGATGCCCTGCGCACCGAACCGGCGCGCCCGGGCGGCGTCTTCGGGCGTGTCGGCGTTGGCGCGCACCTCCAGGCGCCGGACGGCGTCGGCCCGGCGCAGGGCGCGGGCGACCCCGTCGACCACACCGGCCGCGCCCTCGTCCGCGCGACCGTCCTCCAGGAAACGCATGACCGCCGAGTCGACCAGCGCCACCGGACCCGCGTACACGGCTCCGGCGGTGCCGTCCACCGAGACGACCGTGCCCTCCTCCACGACGGTGCCGTCAGGTGTGGTGAAGCGCCGGCCTCCGAGGTCGACGGAGAGTTCCTCGGCGCCGCACACACAGACCTTGCCCATGCCGCGGGCGACGACGGCCGCGTGGCTCGTCTTGCCGCCTCGGCTCGTGAGCACCGCCTGGGCGGCGATCATCCCCGGCAGGTCGTCGGGGGTCGTCTCCTGACGGACGAGCACCACCTTCTCGCCGGCCGCGGCGCGCCGTACGGCCTCCGCGGAGTCGAAGACCGCCGCACCGACCGCGGCACCGGGCGAGGCGGGTATGCCGTGGGCGAGCGGATCACCACTCGCCGAGATGTCGAAGCGCGGGAACATCAGCCGCGCGAGACTCTCGCCGCTCACCCGGGCGAGGCCGTCGTCCGCGGTGATGAGCCCCTCGTCGGCCAGCGCGGCGGCGATGGCGAAGGCGGCCTCCGCGGTGCGCTTGCCCACTCGGGTCTGGAGCATCCACAGAGTGCCCCGTTCGACGGTGAACTCGATGTCGCACAGGTCCCGGTAGTGCCGCTCCAGGGTCTCCATGTGGGCGCGCAGCCGGGCGAACGCGTCCGGGTTCAGGCGGCCCAGTTCGTCCAGGGGGACGGTGTTGCGGATGCCGGCGACGACGTCCTCGCCCTGGGCGTTGGCCAGGTAGTCGCCGTACAGGCCGGGGCGCCCGGTGGCCGGGTCACGGGTGAAGGCGACGCCGCTGCCCGAGTCGGGACCGAGGTTGCCGAACACCATGCGCTGCACGTTGACCGCGGTGCCGAGGTCGTCGGGGATGTGCTCGCGCCGCCGGTAGAGGCGGGCGCGTTCTCCGTTCCAGGACCGGAAGACGGCCAGCACCGCCCGGCGCAGCTGCTCGGCGGGGGACTGCGGGAAGTACTCGCCGGTCTCCAGGTGAATGAGGTTCTTGTACGTCTCCACGAGCTCGCCGAGGTCGCCCGCGTCGAGGTGGACGTCGTCCGGGACGGCGCGTACGTCCTTCAGCAGGGCGATGGCCCGTTCGAAGTGTGTGGCGTCGACCCCCATGACCGTGGTGCCGAACATCTGGACGAGGCGGCGGTAGGAGTCCCAGGCGAAGCGCTCGCTGCCGGAGACCTTGGCCAGACCGAGGACGGACTCGTCGTTGAGACCGATGTCGAGGATCGTCTCCATCATGCCGGGCATGGAGAACCGGGCTCCGGAACGGACGGACAGCAGCAGTGGGTCGTCCGGCTGTCCCAGCATCCGGCCCGCGGCGGCCTCGACGGCCGACAGATGCGAGGAGACCTCTTCCCACATGCCTGGTGGTTCGCCGCCGGAGTCCAGGAAGGCCCGGCAGGCCTCGGTGGTGATGGTGAACCCCGGTGGTACCGGCAGTCCCAGACGGGTCATCTCGGCCAGGTTCGCTCCCTTGCCGCCGAGCAGGCCGGCCATGTCACGGCCGCCCTCGGTGAAGTCGTACACGTAACGAGCCATGACGCTGTGCTCCTCGTATATGGGGACGTGATGCTTCCAGCGTCCGACCGGCATCCGTTCCACGCGAGGTGCCGGCAGTCCCGCGCACGGGGCCGGTCGGCCCGGAAGGGGAGGCCTTCGCCCGCTCAGGGCCTGACGGGCCCGTGTCCGGGCTGTTCGGCCCGTGGGCCCGCGCTTCCGCCGGGGACAGGCTGGGGGCGACAGCAGGTCCAGGGACCGGGAGGGACGCATCATGCTTCACGACATCGCCGTAGGGGTCGACGGCTCACCAGCGGGTCTCGCCGCCGCGCACTGGGCGGCCCGGGAGGCCGGGCGCCGGGGCACCGGGCTCAGCATGGTGCACGTCTGGCATCCCCACCCGCGCCGGGCACCGTACGTCCCTCTGGACCGCACGGAGCATCAGTGGGCCGAACAGATCCTCCGGGAGGCGGCCGATGCCGTCCGCGGGGCCCATTCGGGACTTCGGGTCACGGAGCGTCTCGTGTGCGACGCCACGGTCGCCGCCCTGGTCGGCGCCGCCGCCGACGTGGACCTGCTGGTTCTGGGCTCGCTGGGCCTCGGCGCCTTGGGCGGGTTCGTGACGGGATCCGTGTCCCAGCGTGTGGTCGCCCGGTCTCCGAAGCCGGTGGTGCTGGTGCGGGCGGGGCGCAGCGAGGCCGGCGAACACCTGCCGGCCGTGCACGGCATCGCGCCGGAGGAGATCCCCGAGACGCCCTACCGCCCGGTCGTGCTGGGACTGGATCTCGCGCACCCCTGCGACGAACTCGTCGAGTTCGCCTTCGACGCCGCCCGCCGACGCGGAACCGTCCTGCGGGTGGTGCACGCCTTCAAGGTACCGGCCCGCGCCGCCTTCGACCCGGCGGAGACCGCGGCACCCGCGGCCGCCCCCGGCCCGCCGCCGGGCCCCGAGGCGCTGGCGGCCACGGAAGGCGCCGTGACCGGGGTGCTGCGCCCCTGGCGCGAGAAGTACCCGGCCGTTCCCGTGACCCAGCTGGTCAGCGAGGGACGGGCGGCGGTCGCACTGGTGCACGCCGCGAAGGACGCCGGGCTCCTCGTGGTGGGCCGGCGTGCGAGCGGGCACCGGCTCGGCGCCCACACGGGACCGGTGGCGCACGCCGTCATGCACCATGTCGGCTGCCCCGTCGCCGTGGTCCCGCACGACTGAACCCGTCCGCCCGCGGTCTCACGCGAGACCGGCCGTGACAGCGGTTCACCCGTCGGCCGCCTCCCACCGCGCTCGCACGGCGCGCCGCCCACACGGCTTCGGCGCCCTGGAGCGGGCTCCAGGGCGCCGCTCGACCGGGCCCACGGCCGACGCCGAGCCGGCCGACGCCGAGCCGGCCGACGCCGAGCCGGCCGACGCCGAGCCGGTCGTCGACGCGGGGGCCGAAGGTCCCGGCGCCCCGGGGGCCGGGCGGGACCCGCGCGTGCACTGACCGGCACTCCCCGAGATCACCCCCGACGAGCAGCATCGACAGTGAGACAACGGCTCACCGAGAGGACCCGTGATGACCACGACGATGACAGCCGGCCCCCGGACCGCCGACGCCCGGCGGGAGTTCCGCGGCGGCACCTGGCGAGAGCGCATCGACGTGCGCGACTTCATCCAGGCCAACTACACCCCGTACGAGGGTGACGCGTCCTTCCTGACCGGTCCCACGGACCGCACCCGGGCCGTCTGGCAGCAGGTCAGCGCACTGTTCCCGGAGGAGCGGCGCCGCGGCATCCTCGACGTGGACACCTCCACCCCCTCCACGATCACCTCGCACGCCCCCGGCTGGATCGACCGCGACCGCGAACTGATCGTCGGCCTGCAGACCGACGCCCCGCTCAAGCGCGCGATCATGCCGAACGGTGGCCTGCGCATGGTGGAGAACGGCCTGAAGGCGTACGGCTACGAGGCCGACCCGTTCGTGAGCAAGGTCTTCGGCACCTACCGCAAGACCCACAACGACGGGGTGTTCGACGCCTACACGCCCGCGATGAAGGCGGCCCGCAGGGTCGGGATCATCACCGGCCTCCCGGACGCGTACGGCCGCGGCCGCATCATCGGCGACTACCGGCGCGTCGCGCTGTACGGCACCGACCGGCTGATCGAGGCCAAGCGCGCCGAACGGGCACTGCTCGACGCCCGGCCGTCGACCGAACACGTCATCCGGGACCGCGAGGAGCTGGCCGAGCAGATCCGGGCACTCACCGAGCTGACCCGTATGGCGGCGACCTACGGCTGTGACGTGTCCCGCCCGGCCACCACCGCGCGGGAAGCCGTGCAGTGGCTCTACCTCGGCTATCTGGCGGCGGTGAAGGAGCAGAACGGCGCGGCGATGTCGCTGGGCCGCACCTCCACCTTCCTCGACGTCTACCTCCAGCGGGACCTGGACGAGGGCCACCTCGACGAGGCAGGGGCCCAGGAGCTGATCGACGACTTCGTCATCAAGCTGCGGATCGTGCGGTTCCTGCGCACCCCCGAGTACGACGCCCTGTTCTCCGGCGACCCGACCTGGGTGACGGAGTCGATCGGCGGCATCGGCGAGGACGGCCGCCCACTGGTCACCCGCACCTCCTTCCGCTTCCTCCAGACCCTGTACAACCTCGGACCGGCCCCCGAGCCGAACCTGACCGTGCTGTGGTCGGGGCAACTGCCGGAGGGCTTCAAGCAGTTCTGCGCCCAGGTCTCCATCGACACCAGCGCCGTCCAGTACGAGTCCGACGACCTGATGCGTCCGCGCAGCGGTGACGACACGGCGATCGCCTGCTGCGTCTCCGCGATGGCCGTGGGCAGGCAGATGCAGTTCTTCGGGGCCCGCGTCAACCTCGCCAAGGCGCTCCTGTACGCCGTCAACGGCGGCCGGGACGAGATGACCGGGGACCAGATCACCCCCGAGATGCCCCCGCTGACCGGCGAATACCTCGACTACGAGGAACTGTCGGCGGCCTACGACAAGGTGCTGGACTGGCTGGCGCAGACCTACGTCGACGCGCTCAACGTCATCCACTACATGCACGACAAGTACGCCTACGAGCGCATCGAGATGGCCCTGCACGACTACCCCGTGCACCGCTTCATGGCCTGCGGCATCGCCGGCCTCTCGGTCGCCGCCGACAGCCTGTCCGCCGTCAGGCACGCCCGGGTGCAGGTCATCCGGGACGCCACCGGACTGGCCGTCGACTTCCGCACCGAGGGCGAGTTCCCGGCCTACGGCAACAACGACGACCGGGCCGACGCACTCGCCGTCGACCTGGTGGGGACGTTCATGGCGAAGGTGCGCAGGCACCCCACGTACCGGGACGCCGAGCACACCCAGTCGGTGCTGACCATCACCTCCAACGTCGTCTACGGCAAGCACACCGGCAACACTCCCGACGGCCGGCGGGCCGGGCAGCCCTTCGCACCGGGCGCCAACCCGATGAACGGCCGGGACCGGCACGGCGTGGCCGCCTCCGCCCTCTCGGTGGCCAAGCTGCCGTACGAACAGGCGCGGGACGGCATCTCGCTGACGACGACGATCACCCCGGAGGGTCTGGGGCACGTCCCCGACGAGCGTGCCGCTCACCTCGTGGGCATCCTCGACGCCTACACGGCCGCCGGCGGGTTCCACATGAACGTCAACGTCCTGAACCGGGCCACGCTCGAGGACGCGATGCGACACCCCGAGAAGTACCCGGAACTGACGATCCGGGTCTCGGGATACGCCGTCAACTTCGTCCGCCTCACCCGCGAGCAGCAGCTCGACGTGATCAGCCGTACCTTCCACGGATCGCTGTGAACACCGCCGTCGGCCGCACGACGGGCCGGATCCACTCCTGGGACCTGTCCACCGGCGTGGACGGTCCCGGGACCCGGTTCGTCCTCTTCGTCAGCGGCTGTCCGCTGCGCTGCCTGTACTGCGCCAACCCGGACACCTGGCACATGCGGGACGGACGGGAGGCCACCGTCGACGAGGTGATGGCGGAGATCGAGAAGTACCGGGCGTTCATCACCGCGGCCGGCGGCGGAGTCACCATCACCGGCGGGGAGCCGCTGCTCCAGCCCACGCTGACCGGCGCCGTACTGCGCCGCTGCAAGGAGGCCGGGCTGCACACGGCGCTCGACACCTCCGGCTTCCTCGGCGCCCGCGCCACCGACGAACTGCTCGCCGACGTCGATCTGGTGCTGCTGGACATCAAGTCCTTCGATGTCACCACCTACCGGAAGCTGACCGGCGGCGAAGTCGCCCCCACTCTCAACTTCGCCACCCGTCTGGACCGACTGGGCAAGCGGACGTGGATCCGGTACGTGCTGGTCCCGGGCTGGACCGACGACCCGGAGGCCATCGACGGGCTGGCCCGCTTCCTCTCCGGCCTCGACAGCGTCGAACGGATCGACATCCTTCCGTTCCACAAGCTCGGGGCCGCCAAGTACGACGCCCTGGGCATCCCCTTCCCCCTCCGCGACACGCCGGTTCCCGACGCGACTCTGGTGGACAGGGTCCGCGGTCAGTTCCGTGCGCAGGGGCTTACCGCCCACTGACCTGCGCGTCCGCCGGCGGGCGGCGTCGGCCGGCACCGGCCCTGAGAGGGACCGGTGAGCCCGGCCGGGGTCCGGGGCCGGGGCGTTCGACCCCGGCTGGGTGGCACCCCTCCGCGGCGCTCGAGCGGCGCCGGCCGGGAGCGGATCACGCCGCCGCGGACCGGTTCCCCGAACCCAGCGTTCCCCCCGGCCGGACACGCCGGCCCACCGGCCGTCGTGTCCGGCCGGGCACACGTGACCGTCCGTCGTGCGGAGGACGGTTCGGGGCAAGGACGCCGAGGCCGGTCGACGAGCGGCCCGGACGGTGTCACCGAAGTCGCGGTGACACCGTCCGGGCCGCGGTTTCGTGGGAGCGAGGAGGAAGGCGCCCAGGTCTACCGGCGGTGCATGGTTTCGAGCGCGGCGGCCAGAACGTGCGGGTCGTGGTGGCCCTTGTAGACCGCCGGCGGCTGTTCGGGGAGGTCGAGCAGCTGGGCCACGGCCGTCCAGGCGGTGCGCACGGAGTACTCGACGGTGAAGACGACGTCGTCGGGCACCTCCGCGAACTGGCCGATGAAGGCCAGGTTCACCGAGCCGTCGGGCACGACCTCGGGGCGGTCGTGCCGGCGGCGGGCCAGGAACTGACTGGTGATGTACGGCATGAGGCACGGCACGACCCTGGAGGTCCGCAGGACCCGCGCCCGCACCGCCTCGTCGAACGGCAGGTGGTGCAGGATCTCTTCGAGGATCTCCCTGCCGGAGCACATCGTCATCGGCTTCGGCGTGTGGTTGCCGGCGCGGCCCGGGAACAGGCCGTAGCCCCACCAGACGCAGACGCCGTCGGGCTGGTCGCGGTAGACGGGCTGGGACTGGGCGACGATGGTGATCAGCCAGTTCGAGCCGGTGAAGGTCATCAGGCCGCCCCGGCCGCTCTCGCGGCCACTGAACTCCGCGAGCGCGTCAAGAAACGCGGGGTCCTCGGCGGTGACCGTGAACGACTCCCAGCGGGACTCCTTGACGCGCTTGTCGAAGGCGGCGGGGTTCCCGAAGTCCGCGCGCCCTCGGGACAGCCGGTGCCAGAGCAGCCATGAGTCCGAGCGATGTGGGGCCGGGGGCGGCGCGGCGGTGTGCGAGCCGAGACTGGAGGCGTCGGTCATGGACCCGTTGGTCACCAGGACCAGGTCGTCGGGGGACACGGCGATCTTCTCGTCCTGTCCGTGCCGGGAGAGGCAGAGGGTCTCGACCGTGATGCTCCGGTGTCCGGGCGCGAGCCCGAGGTCGCTGACGTGGCAGCCGGTGTGGACGGTGACGCCCCGTTCACGCAGCCAGGCGGTCAGGGGACGCACGATGGAGTCGTACTGGTTGTAGCGGGTGCGCTGGATTCCCGACATGGAGGCGAACTCGGGAAGCAGGTGGATGAAGCGCCTGAGATAGCGGTGGAACTCGATCGCGCTGTGCCAGGGCTGGAAGGCGAACGTGGTGCACCACAGGAACCAGAAGTTCGTGGTGAAGAAGTGCTCGCCGAAGCAGTCGGTGATGCGCTTGCCGTCCAGACGGCCTTCGGGAGAGGCCAGGCAGCGGATCAGTTCCAGCCGGTCGCGCTCGGAGAAACCCATCGAGGCCGTGTCGACGATCTTGCCGTCTCCGTCGACGAGACGTGCGATGTCGTCCCAGGAGAACTCCTCGTGCGCCGACCGGATTTCCTGCGTGACCGACACCGAGGGATCGTCGAGGGAGGGGATGCCGGACAGCAGGTCGTACGTACAGCGGTACTCCGCCTCGAACATCCGCCCGCCGCGCATGGTGTAACCGGCTTCGGCCGTCCCGCCCGCGTCCAGGCTGCCGCCGATGTCCCGCTTCTCCTCGAAGAGGTGGATGTCCGAACCCTCGAACCCCCCTTCGCGGATCAGGAACGTGGCCGCGGCGAGAGCCGCGATCCCACTGCCCACCAGATAAGCCTTCGCCATCACGCCACTCCTCGGTCCGGTCACCTGGTCGGGGACCCACGGCCACAGCCTCTCCCGCGCCGGCCGGCGCGGTCAGTGGGCCATTGGTCACCCGTCAGGTCCGAACGGCCCGCAACGCGCCCCCGGCGAGCACGCGAAAGGCCCGGTCGGTGGTGTTCCACCGACCGGGCCCCGCACCCACCGCCGGCTCACGCCTCGGCGTGCGCCCGCAGTCAGGCCGCCGGACCGGGCAGCCACAGATCCGGACCGAAGACCTCGTAGCGGATGCTCCGGGCCGGAACCCCGGCGCGCAGCAGCTGGGCGCGGATCTCGCGCATGAACGGCAGCGGTCCGCACAGGAACACGGCGGAGTCCACGGGCACTTCGATGCGGTCGAGGTTCATCAGGCCTTCGTGGGCGTCCGGTTCCTCCGTGCCCGGACGCTCGTACCAGAACGCGGCGCGGGCGTTCGGCAACCGCTCGACGAGCCGGCGGGTGTCGGCGCGCAGGGCGTGTTCGGCGGGGGAGCGGTCGGCGTGCAGGACCAGCACGGGCCGGGCCGAGCCCAGGGCCTGGAGATGGGCCAGGATGCCGGTCATGGGGGTGCCGCCGATGCCCGCGGAGATCAGCGTCACCGGGGCGGTGGCGTCGGCCGGGTCGTCGAGGAAGACATCGCCGAAGGGAGCGGAGAGCGCCAGTTCGTCGCCCTCGCGGACCTGCCCGTGCAGCAGGCCGGAGACCTCGCCGTCCGGCGTTCCGGCGGTGCCCGCGACGCGTTTGACGGTGATCCGCCGCAGGTCCCCGCCGGGTTCGGAGGACAGACTGTACTGGCGCAACTGGTGCACGCCGTCGGCCATCCGGACCCGGACGCTCACGTACTGGCCCGCACGGGCGCGCGGCGCGGGCCGGCCGTCGGCGGGGCGGAGCAGGAAGGACACCACGTCCGGGGTCTCGACCCGGCGCTCGACCACCGTCCACTGCCGCCACACCTTGCCGGGCTCCACGCCCGCGTCCTGGTAGAGGCGGGCCTCACGGCCGATCAGGGCGCCGGCCATCAGCCAGTAGACCTCGTCCCAGGCGGCCGCCACCTCGGGCGTGACGGCGTCGCCGAGGACCTCGGCTATCGCGCCGAAGAGGTACTTGTGCACGATGGTGTACTGGTCGTCGGTGACGCCGACGGCGGCGTGCTTGTGCGCGATGCGGTCCAGCAGCGTGTCCGGGCGGGTGTCCGGGTCGTCGAGAAGCGCGGTCGCGAACCCGGCGATCGAACCGGCGAGCGCGCGGCGCTGGGCTCCGCTGGCCTGATTGCCGCGGTTGAACATTCCGTCGAGGAGTTCGGGCCGGTCGCGGAACATCGCGCCGTAGAAGCGAGTGGTGATCTCGTCGAGTGCGGCGCCCACGGCGGGCAGGGTCGCACGGATCACGGCGGCGGATTCTGCGGACAGCATGAAGCCTCCCGGGCAGGGGGATGAGGTGGGAAGTGCGGCCCATCGCATCGGGCGGCGTCTTCTGTGTACCAGGCGCCGGAGCGCGTTTCGGCGCTGTTTCGCGGCGCTGGGCGAACCAGGGCCGAACGGCCCTGCCGATTCGGGCGCATCGGCCCCGCACCCCGCTGCGGCACGGGGCCGAACGGCACCCGGACCACCACCTTGTCGGCCCTGGCCGGCCGGCGCAGGCACCGGCCCGCGTCGGACGCACCGGGGGACGGGGCGTCGGCCGCCTACCTGTCGCGGGACGCCGTACGGGCCTGGCGGTGGCCCCGCGCACGAGAGCACCGACCCCCTGCGAGCCGGTGAGCGCGCCCGACTGCACGAGGAGCGGGCGGCCGAAGCGCTGGAGGCGGCGCTGCGGGACGTCCCCGAGGATGGGGACGTGCGCCGGCGCACCGTCGAGGGCCACGCCCGGCAGGTGCTGGTCGACGCCTCGCACGGGGCCGGCCTGCTGGTCGTCGGGGCCGCTCGACGCGAGGGACACTTCGGGCCGCAGCTCGGCAGCGTCGCCCACGCGGCCCTGCACCGCTCCGGCTGCCCGGTGGCTGTCGTCCCGCACGACGCCTGACCGGACGGATCAGAGGCCCGCCGCGTGATCGGGAACGTACGTCTGCAGATCGCGCGGCGAGCGCTCGTAGCCGGTCGATGACGGCCGGGGCGGCAGCTCCAGCACCGGTGGGGGCACCTCGCGGTACGGCACGGAGTCCAGGAGATGGGCGATCATGTTCAGCCGGGCCCGGCGCTTGTCGTCGCTCTCCACGACGAACCACGGCGCCTCGGCGATGTCGGTGTGCACCATCATCTCGTCCTTGGCCCGGGAGTACGCCTCCCAGCGGGTGATCGACTCCAGGTCCATCGGGGACAGCTTCCAGCGTCGCAACGGATCCTCCAACCGGCGCCGGAAACGCTCCTGTTGCTCGGTGTCGCTCACCGAGAACCAGTACTTGCGCAGCAGGATCCCGTCCTCGACGAGCATCCGCTCGAAGATCGGGCACTGCCGCAGGAACCGCTGGTGCTCCTCCTTGGTGCAGAAGCCCATCACGTGCTCGACACCGGCCCGGTTGTACCAGGAACGGTCGAACAGGACGATCTCCCCGGCGGCCGGCAGATGCTCCACATACCGCTGGAAGTACCACTGGGTGCGCTGGCGCTCGCTCGGCTTGGGCAGCGCCGCGATCCGCGCCACGCGGGGGTTGAGGTGCTCGGCGACCCGCTTGATGGTGCCGCCCTTGCCCGCCGCGTCCCGGCCCTCGAACACCACCACCAGCCGCGCACCCTCGGCGCGCACCCACTCCTGGAGTTTCACCAACTCCGTCTGGAGACGCAGCAGCTCCCGCTCGTACGCCGCGCGGGGTACCTTCGCCGCCTTTGTGCCGGTCATGCCGCCTCCTTCGCCCGAGTCCCTGTGCCGATGATCCCGCACACAGGGACGTTCGGCCCGCTGTCCGGGGACTTGCAGCCCCTCTCCCGGGAGTTGGCGACGCGGCACATTGAAAGCGCAACGAGAGTCGACCACCAGCCGGCGCGCCACCCTCCCCGAAAGGGATGAGCATCATGGCACTTCACAACCACCCGCAGCGGCACCTGGGAATGGGCTTGCGGTCCCTGCGCCGGACGTCGGCTGCTCCCGCATCCTCCCTCGCCTCCGCCGGTGAGGCGACCGCCGTGGCCACGGCGACCCAGGCGTACGTGTTCGCCGGACTGCGCCTCCTGACCGGGTTCGTGTTCCTGTGGGCCTTCCTCGACAAGACCTTCGGACTGGGCTACGCCACCGGCTCCGGCAGGGGCTGGATCGACGGCGGCTCGCCCACCAAGGGCTTCCTCGGCGGTGTCGCCGTCGGCCCGATGGAGTCCACCTTCCACGCCTGGGCCGGTGCGGCCTGGGCGGACTGGCTGTTCATGCTCGGTCTCCTCGGCATCGGACTCGCCCTGATCGCGGGCATCGGCCTGCGGCTCGCCGCGGTCGCCGGCACCGCGATGATGGCGCTCATGTGGATCGCGGAGTGGCCACCCGCCAAGCACCTCTCCGACGGGTCGGCGAGCATGTCGACGAACCCGTTCGCCGACTACCACCTCGTCTACGCCGTCGTCCTCATCGGCCTTGCGGCAGTGGGCGCCGGGGCCACCTGGGGTCTGGGCAGGGCCTGGGCGCGACTGCCCTTCGTCAGCCGCAACCGCTGGCTGATGTGAGGCCGCACGCTCGTCCGGACCGTCAAGCACCTCCGCTCGTGGCGGCGGTGCTTGACGGTCGTTCGTGCACCGTGCGCCGGTTGAGGCAGGCTCGGAGGGGACAATTGTCAGAGACGAGTAGGGCCGAACGGCCCTGGCCCATCGGCCCGGGATCGAGCAGGATCTGCAGTGGACAAGCCCGTACCGCCCGTCGGGCGGGCGAGGCACGGCGCGCAAGGACGAACGATGCGGTACAAGGCGCAGAACAAGGAGCATTTGATGGCGGACGGCGAGCAGCCCGGACCCGGCAACCCGATCCGGGTCTTCCTGCTGGACGATCACGAGGTCGTTCGGCGCGGAGTGCACGACCTGCTCGACGACGAGCCGGACATCACCGTCGTCGGCGAGGCCGCCAATGCCGCCCAGGCCCTGGCGCGCGTACCCGCACTGCGCCCCCAGGTCGCCGTGCTCGACGTGCGCCTGCCGGACGGCGACGGTGTCACGGTGTGCCGCGAGCTCCGCTCCCAGATGCCGGACCTCGCCTGCCTGATGCTCACCTCGTTCGACGACGAGGAGGCACTGCTGGACTCGATCATGGCGGGCGCCTCCGGCTACGTACTGAAGCAGATCCAGGGCTCCGACCTGGTCTCGGCCGTGCGCACGGTGGCCGCCGGCCAGTCCCTGCTCGACCCCAGCGCCACCGCCAAGCTGATGGCCCGCCTGCGCCAGGGCCAGGAACCGCAACCGGAGCCCGACGCCCTGCCGGGCCTGACCGAGCGGGAGCGGGAGATCCTGGCACTGATCGGTGAGGGACTCACCAACCGCCAGATCGGCCAGCGGCTGTACCTGGCGGAGAAGACGGTGAAGAACCACATCTCCCGGCTGCTCGCCAAGCTCGGTGTCGAGCGGCGGATCCAGGCCGCCGTGATCGCCACCCAGGCCCAGGACCGGCTCAGGCACGAAGGCCGCTGAGACCGTCGGAGAGTCGTGGGGCCCAAAGGTCTCGCGGCTCGCCCGCGGACCGTCCGGCCCGGATGAGCGCGCCGGGCGGTCCCGGGGTGTGCCGTCCGCGGCACACCCCGGGCTCCCGCGCCGCCGCGCGAGGGTAAGGGGGCAGACCGGCCCCGGCTCGGGGACGATGGGACGTGGCGGGAGCAGCTCCGCGTGATCGGTTCCGGGAAGGGACACCGACGGTGCGCCGGAACGCAACCCGTGTCGATGACCGGGTGCCCGGCCGTTCGGACGGGTGTCACCCGGCGACGTGCGAGGAGGATGCCATGGCTGAGCGACCGCTCGAGTCGAAGATCGTGAGCACGCTGGTGGCCGAGGCCACCGCGGCGCCCTCCATGCACAACGCGCAGCCCTGGCGCTTCCGCTATCTGAGCGGCGAGCGGGTCCTGTTGCTGCGGGCCGATCACGAGCGGGCCATGCCCCGTTCCGACCCCGACAACCGGGCGCTGCACATCGGATGCGGCGCGGCGCTGTTCAACCTGCGTGTCGCCGCGGCGCACGCGGGCATCGCCCCCCGGACGACGCTGCTGCCCGAGCCGGCCGACCCGCTGCTGCTCGCCGCCGTCCAGCTGACCGACCCGGTGGACGACGCGGGCAGCGGCGAGCTGGTGCGGCTGCACCCCGCGATCCGGCAACGGCACACCAGCCGGCACCCCTTCGCCGAGAAGGAAGTCCCCGGGGAGGTGCGGGCCGCGTTGCAGGACGCCGCGGCGCGAGAGGGAGCCGCGCTGGACTTCCCCGGTCCCTGGCACGCCGAGACCGTCCTCGACCTGGTCCGCGACGCCGAGAGCCGCGACGTCATCGATCCGGACGTCAACGAGGACCTGGTCCGCTGGACGCGACTAGGAGCAGAGGCGGACACCGCCGTCGACGGCGTCCCCGAATACGCCTTCGGGCCGCGCAAGCGGGACGGCAAGGCTCCCGTCCGGGACTTCTCAGGCCGTCGGCCGGTGGCCGACCGCGGAACCACCACCTTCGAGCACATCCCGCTTCTCGCCCTGCTGAGCACTCCGGAGGACGGACCCGCCGACTGGCTGCGGGCCGGCCAGGCTCTGGAACGCGTTCTCCTGGAGGCCACGCTGGCGGACCTGGCCACGTCCTTGACCTCCCACGCTCTGGAGGACCGTTCGCTGCGTCTGCTGGCGCGCGACCCCGGTTCGGCCACCGGCCAGGTACAGATGGTGCTCCGCCTCGGCTACGGCCCGCGGGGCCCGGCCACGCCCCGGCGTCCGGTCCGGGACGTGCTGGACTTCGTCTGAGTGCGCCGGCTGATCAGAGCAGGCGCACGGGCGGGCGCCGGTCAGGCCTCGACGGGCCTCCGGATCAGGACGGCTCCGCGGCGGCGGGCAGCATGGTCAGCAGCATGACACTGGGCTCGGTGGCATGCACCGTGTGCGGCAGCCGGGCGGGCAGATGGATCCAGCTTCCGGGCCCTGCCTCGGTCCTCTCCTCGCCCAGCACCAGGTCGAGGCGGCCCTCGACCACCTGGATGATCACGGGCAGGGCGGACGTGTGCTCGGTCAGTTCCTGGCCGGCGGCGAAGGCGAAGCCGACCACGCGCAGGCGGTCGTCGCGGTACAGGACGCGACTGAGGGTGCCGTCCTCGGGCACGGTCAGTTCGGCGGTCAGGTCGGTGATCACTGTGGCAGTCATCGGGGGCACCTTCTCAGAGCTGGGACGGGGTGGGTACGGCGAGCAGACCGATGGCACCGAGGTGCGCGCTGTGGCGTCGGAAGACGCGACGCATGTGGCGCACCCGGCGCAGGGCGACCGGGTCCCGCAATATCCGCCCGACGATGCGCAGGGCGGGAACCAGCCCTTCGTCGGCGACGAGTCGTCGGGGTTCGAGCAGGGCCATCGGCGCGGTCCTGTGGGCGGTGACGGTGAAGCCCTCGTCGGCGAGGAGTTCACTCCAGCCCGTCGGGGTCAGCGGACGGGCGCCGACGTGGATGGCGTCCTGCAGGTCCGCGGCTATACGGTCGGCGAGGGCCGGATCGAGGTCGTCGGGCAGCAGGCACAGCTCGTGGACGGCGTACCGGCCGGCGGAACCGTCGAGGAGGCGGCGCGCTTCCCGCACCACGCGCCGCTTCGCGGCGGAGGGCTGCATGGTCAGCATCGCCTCGCCGTACACGACGGTGGCGTCGCCGTCCGGCAGCCCGGTGTCCGCTGCGTCCGAACGGATGGCGCGCACCGGGGTGGGGCCGACGGCGCCAAGGACGCTCAGCGCGGCCACGGCGGCGGCGTCGCGGTCGACGGCGGTGTAGGCGGCCGGGCGGCGGGCGAGGGTCAGCCGGGCGGTGGCCCCGAGACCGGCGGCCAGCTCCACCACCCGGTCCCGCGGGCCGAGGTCCAGGGCGTCCAGCATCCAGCGGGTCAGCTCCGCACCGCCGGGACGCAGCACCCGCTTGCCCAGGCGGGCCAGCAGCCAGTGACCGGGCATGCGGCCGGCGTCCAGTCCGTCACCGGGGAGGGACGTGTTCGCCCATCGGGCCGAATGGTTCGTAGATGCCATCGTCAAGCCTCACTTTCTGCCTGCATCAGTCCTACTTAGGCGAACCTAACTTGAATGGGGGCCGGGATGCGGGGGCCGAACGTCCCGATCGCGGGGACCAGTGGGCCCGTCACAGCAGGCTGCTCCAGTACGGCCAGAAGCGGGTGAGGACGAGGAGCACGATCACTCCGTACCAGGCGCCGAGCAGCATCCAGTGCGTGTCCCGGAGGAGGAGCAGCAGGCCTCGGGGCGCGGGGAGGAGACCCCGTTCCAGGCAGTGCAGGGCGGCGTACCAGAACAGGGTGATGGTCATGGCCCAGACGGCGGCGCAGTAGGGGCAGAGCTTGTCGAGCGTGTACAGCGACTGGCCGATCAACCAGTGCACGAACACCACCCCCACCAGTGCGCCGGCCGTCAGCGAGAGCCACAACCGACGGTGCAGGCGAGCTCCGGTGAGGACGGCGACGCCCAGGGCGGTAACGGCCGCGAAGGCGCCCAGCCCCAGCAGCATGTTGGGGAAGCCGAACAGGCTGCCCTGCGGGCTGGACATGACACTTCCGCAGCTCACCACGGGGCTGACGTCGCAGGGCGGTCGGTAGGACGGGTCGCGGAGCATCCGCCAGTCGTCCACGGTGAGCTGGAACGAGGCGAGCCAGCCGACGGTCCCGGTGAGGACCATCACCCATCCCGTCCGGCGGCTCCCGCCCACCGTGGACGGGAGCCGCGTGGTCGGGAGGTCCGGAGCGAGGGGGAGTTCGTGACTCATGCCGCTCGCCGGGAGGCCGAGGCCGGCGCCGGCGCGGTTCGCCGCCGGTAGACCAGGTAGGGGCGGACCAGGTATCCCACCGGCGCGCTCCACACATGGACGAGCCGGGTGAACGGCCAGGCCGCGAAGAGCAGGAACGCGGTCAGGGCGTGCAGTTGGAACAGCAGCGGGGCCCCGGCGATCGCTTCCGGCTCCGGCTGGAGGACGAACAGGCCGCGGAACCACACGGAGACGGTGGAGCGGTAGTCGTAGCCGGCGCCGAAGACGTTGTGGGCGGCCGTGGCCGTGATGCCGAGCACCACGGTGGCCGACAGGAGCGGGAAGAGGAGCTTGTCGCTGCGGTCGGTGCCCAGGCGGATCTGGCGGTTGAGCAGCCGGCGGGCGCACAGCATGCCCAGTCCGGCGACCATGGTGACGCCGGCCACCGACCCCGCCCAGACGGCGGTGGTGTGGTAGGCGTGCTCGGTGATGCCGACGGCCTCGGTCCACGAGTCGGGAACGGCGAGGCCCGCCACATGCCCGGCGATCACCATGAAGGCGCCCAGGTGGAACAGCGGGCTGCCCCAGCGCAGCCAGCGGTGTTCGAGGAGTTGGCTGGTGTGCGTGGTCCAGCCGAACTGGTCCTGGCGGTAGCGCCAGATGTGCCCGACCACGAACACGGCGAGGCAGATGTACGGGATGGCGACCCACAGCAGGAGGTCGGTGCCGCTCACCGGGGCGGCGGCCGACGGGGAGAGGACGGCGGCGTTCATCGGGTACCTTCCGTACGGCTGGTGGTCGGATGGGCGGACGGCACTCGGGTCGGCGGAGCGGGCACCGGCGGCACGAACGTGCCCGGAGGGGCGAACTCCCCCTCTCCGTACGTCCCGTAGGGATCGAGGCCGACCTCCTCGTTCGGCGGGCCCTCGGCGACGAGCTGGGCCACGGCCGCGCGGTCCGCCTCGGTGGGCGCAGGCAGCAGGGTGAGCAGCGCGGCGAGGACGTGCCGGTACGGAGAGTCGGCGTCCGTCAACGCCCGGTGGATCAGCTCGAGACCGCGCCGGTGCAGGCGCAGCGGGGCCTCGCCCCCACCCGGGCCCGCCAGGGCGGCGAACTCCAGCACGACCGGCAGGTGGTCGGGCAGTTCACCCCCGTCGATGTCCCAGCCCGCAGTCTTGTAACGCTGGTTCAGGGTGAGCAGGGCCATGCCCCGGCGGCGGGTGTCGCCGTGCAGGTAGTAGGTGAGGTAGAGGCTGCTCTTGCGGCGCAGGTCGAACATCTCGACGTAGTGGCGTTCCAGCGCCTCCGGTTCCTGGTCGGTGAACCAGGAGGTGAAGGCGGCCAGGTCCTCGGCGGCCGACGAGGGCGGCAGCGCTTCGACCGTGGCCGTCAGCACCGGCCGGGCCGCCGCGAGTTCGGCGTCCGGGTACTGCAGCAGCAGCGAGCACAGCCGCAGCAGCAGGGTGCGTGCCTCGGCCTCCTCGGGCGTGAGCCGGGTCGGGCGGCGGACGGCCGCCCGGACGCGGGTGCGCAGGAGGGCGGGAATGGTTGTGGGCAGCGGGCTCACGACTGGCCTCCGGCGGTCTTGCGGCGCAGGGTGGGGATGCCGAGCATCACGCGTCGGCCGCCGGCGTCCGCCGGGTCGTCGGACGATTCGACGGGGCAGCGGTTCTCCATCGCGGTGAGCGCGGCGGCGTCCTCCTTGTGCGCGGCGGGGACGACGTAGCGGTCCTGGTACTTGGCGACGGCGAGGAGCCGGTGCAGGTCCTGCGCCTCGCGCGGGGTGAGGCCGACGGCCTTCAGCGCCGCCTCGTCGCCGTCCTCGCCGAGGGTGCGTTCACGCATGTACGAGCGCAGGGCGGTGAGTTTCATCAGCACCCCGGCGACGACGTCGGCGTCTCCTGCGGTGAACAGCTCCGCCAGGTATTCCAGCGGGATGCGCAGTCGGGTGACGGCGGCGAAGACGTGGTCGGGGTCGTCCTGATTCCCGCCGGCCGCGTCGACGGCGTCGAGGACGGGGGACAGCGGGGGTACGTACCAGACCATGGGCATGGTGCGGTACTCCGGGTGGAGCGGCAGTGCGACCTTGTACCGCATGACCAGGTCGTACACCGGGGAGCGGCGGGCCGCCTCCAGCCAGTCCTCGGGGATGCCGGACTCCCGTGCCGCCGCGATGACGTCAGGGTCGTGCGGGTCGAGGAAGACGCCGCGCTGGGCGTCCAGGAGGTCCTTCTCGTCCGGAGTCGCGGCGGCCTCGCCGACGCGGTCGGCGTCGTAGAGGAGCAGTCCGAGGTAGCGCAGGCGTCCGACGCAGGTCTCGGAGCAGACGGTGGGCTGGCCGGCTTCGATGCGCGGGAAGCAGAAGGTGCACTTCTCGGCCTTGCCGGTGGCGTGGTTGACGTAGACCTTCTTGTACGGGCACGCCGTCACGCACATCCGCCAGCCCCGGCAGCGGTCCTGGTCGACCAGGACGATGCCGTCCTCGACCCGCTTGTACATTGCGCCGGAGGGGCAGGCGGAGACGCAGGCGGGGTTGAGGCAGTGCTCGCACAGGCGGGGGAGGTGGAAGAGGAAGGTCTGCTCGAACTCGAACTTCACCTTCTGAGCCCACTCACCGCTGAGGTTCGGGTCGGCGCCGGCGTTCTCGGGTGCGCCGCCGAGGCCGTCCTCCCAGTTGGCGCCCCAGGTGATGGCGGTGGGCTTGCCGGTGAGGACCGATCGCGGGCGGGCGACGGGGATGTCCTTCTGGGCGGGTGCGCTGACCAGGTTGTCGTAGTCGTAGGTGACCGGCTCGTAGTAGTCCTCGATGGACGGCAGGTCCGGGTTGGAGAAGAGGGACAGCAGGCGCTTGATCCGGCCGCCGGAGCGCAGGACGAGGCGCCCGCGCTTGTCGAGCATCCAGCCGCCCTTCCACTGCTCCTGGTCCTCGTAGCGGCGTGGGTAGCCGACGCCGGGCTTGGTCTCGACGTTGTTGAACCAGGCGTACTCGACACCGGTGCGGTTGGTCCACGTCTGCTTGCAGGTGACCGAGCAGGTGTGGCAGCCGATGCACTTGTCGAGGTTCATCACCATGGCGATCTGGGCCATCACTCGCATGTCAGTACTCCACTTGCTGGCTGCGGCGGCGGATGACGGTGACCTCGTCGCGCTGGTTGCCGGTCGGGCCGTAGTAGTTGAAGGCGTAGGTGAACTGGGCGTAGCCGCCCGCGAGGTGAGTGGGCTTGAGCAGGAGCCTGGTGAGGGAGTTGTGGATGCCGCCGCGTTTGCCGCTGACCTCGGTCTTCGGGACGTTCACGTTGCGGTCCTGGGCGTGGTACATGTACACGGTTCCCTCGGGCATGCGGTGGGTGACCACGGCCCGGGCGGCGACGACGCCGTTGCGGTTGTACGCCTCGATCCACTCGTTGTCCTTGACGCCGATCTTCTCGGCGTCCTCCAAGGACATCCAGATCGTGGGTCCGCCACGGGACAGGTCGAGCATGTGCTTGTTGTCCTGGTAGTTCGAGTGGATGGACCACTTCGAGTGCGGGGTCAGATAGCGGACGGTGACCTCCGCCCGGCCGTCCTCGCGCAGCTGCTCGTCGCCGTAGTGCCGGGGCGTGTTCAACGGCGGGCGGTAGACGGGAAGTTGCTCGCCGAGTTCGGCGATCCAGTCGTGCTGGACGAAGAAGTGCTGGCGGCCGGTGAGGGTGTGCCAGGGCTTCTTGTGCTCGGTGTTGATGACGAAGGGCGAATAGCGTCGGCCACCGGTCTCCGAGCCGGACCACTCGTAGGAGGTCATCACGGAGCGGGGCTGGGTGCGCGTGTCGGCGAACGTGATCCGGTCGGCCTCGCGCTCGGCGGCGAGTTCAACCAGACCCTCGCTGCCGGTCTGCCGCTCCAGTGCGCGGAAACCCTCGGTGGCCAGTCGGCCGTTGGTGGTGCCGGACAGGGCGAGGATGGCCTCGCACATGTCGGATGCGGTGGCGAGGGAGGGCCGTCCGGCGGCGATGCCGTCCCTGACGGTGCCGTTGCGGTGCCTGAGTTCGTCGATCTCCTGGTTCGGGTGCACGGTGACGCCCTTGGTGGTGGTGCCCAGCGTGTCGAGCAGCGGGCCGACGGCGCGCATCTTCTGCGCGATCGCGGCGTAGTCCCGTTCGATGACGACCAGCTTCGGCATGGTCCGCCCGGGAACCGGTTCGCACTCGCCGGCCTTCCAGTCCCGCACCACCCCGCCCGGCTGGGCGAGTTCGTCCGGGGTGTCGTGCAGGAGCGGCACCGCGAGGACATCGGTGCGGGTGCCGAGGTGCTCGGCGGCCAGCTCGCTGAACTTGTCGGCCATCGTCAGGAACATGTCGTAGTCGGTGCGGGTCTGCCAGGGCGGGGCGATGGCCGGGGTGAAGGCGTGCACGAAGGGGTGCATGTCGGTGGATGACAGGTCGTCCTTCTCGTACCAGGTGGCGGCCGGCAGGACGACGTCGGAGAGCAGGCTGGTGGAGGTCATGCGGAAGTCCATGGTGACGAGCAGGTCGAGCTTGCCCTCGGGCGCCTCCTCCCGCCACACCACCTCCTTCGGACGGCCCTCGGGCGGGGTCTCCTCGGAGCGGACCGCCGCGTCGGTGCCCAGCAGATGGCGCAGGAAGTACTCGTTGCCCTTGCCGGAGGAGCCGAGCAGGTTGGCCCGCCACACGGTCAGCACACGCGGGAAGTTGGCCGGGTCGTCCGGGTCCTCGACGGCGAACCGCAGCCGCCCGGACTTCAGCTCGTCCACGATGTGCTCGGCGACCGGCCGGCCCGCGGCGGCCGCCTCGTCGGTCAGATCGAGGGGGTTGCGGTTGAAACCGGGGTGACCGGGAGTCCAGCCCAGCCGCACGGCCTGCGCGAGTGTGTCCGCGAACCCCTTGCCCTTGAACCGGCCCTTCCCGAGCGGGGAAGCGAGCTCGTCCGGTCCGAACGCCTCGTAGCGCCACTGGTCGGAGTTCAGATACCAGTACGAGGTGCCCGCCATGTGCCGGGTGGGCCGCTGCCAGTCGAAGGCGAACGACAGGTGCTGCTGCCCGGTGACCGGGCGGACCTTCTCCTGGCCGACGTAGTGCGCCCAGCCGCCGCCGTTGACCCCCTGGCAGCCGGTCATCGTGATCAGTGCCAGGAAGGCGCGGTAGATGGTGTCGGAGTGGAACCAGTGGTTGGTGCCGGCACCCAGCGCGATCATGGACCGGCCGTTGGTGCGCTCGGCGTTGCGTGCGAACTCCCGGCCGATGCGGGCCGCCTGCTCCGCCGGTACCGAGGTGATCGTCTCCTGCCAGGCCGGGGTGTACGGCTCGGAGGCGTCCTCGTACGAGGTGGGCCAGCTGCCCGGCAGTCCGGGGCGTGCGACGCCGTACTGGGCCAGCATCAGGTCGAAGACCGTGGTGACGAGCCGGCCGCCGATCCGGCGCACCGGCACCCCGCGCACCATGACCGAGCCGCCTTCCGTGGCGCCCTCGTCGAAGCGGGGCAGTGCGACCGCGGCCGTCTCCTCGGCCCGCTCCAGCAGGCTCAGTTCGGGTACGACATCGCCCAGGTCCAGGTTCCAGCGGCCTCGCCCGGCTTCCCCCCACCGGAAGCCGAGCGAGCCGCCGGGGACCACGGGTTCGCCCGTGGCCCCGTCCAGGAGAACCGTCTTGGACTCGGCGTGCTCCGTGTCGTGTCCGAGGTCGGCGGCGGTCAGGAACCCGTCCGGGACGAGACCGCGCTCGTGCTCGCGCAGGGTCACCAGGAACGGGGCGTCGGTGAACTTGCGCAGGTAGTCCTGGAAGTACGGCACCTCGCGGTCGACGAGGAACTCGCGCAGGATCACGTGGCCCATGGCCATCGCCAGGGCCCCGTCCGTGCCCGGGTGCGGGGCGACCCACTCGTCGGCGTGTTTGACGTTGTCGGCGTAGTCGGGGCTGACCGCGACGACCTTGGTGCCGTTGTAGCGGGTCTCGGTGAGGAAGTGCGCGTCGGGCGTGCGGGTCACGGGGATGTTGGAGCCCCACATGATCAGGTAGCCCGCGTTCCACCAGTCCGCGGACTCCGGCACGTCGGTCTGGTCGCCGAAGACCTGCGGGGAGGCGATCGGCAGGTCGGCGTACCAGTCGTAGAACGACAGCAGTGTGCCGCCGATCAGCGAGTGGAACCGCGCTCCGGCCGCGAACGACGCCATCGACATCGCAGGGATGGGCGAGAAGCCCGCGACGCGGTCGGGTCCGTACGTCTTGACGGTGTGCACCTGGGCGGCCGCGATCAGTTCGCTGACCTCGTCCCAGTCGGCGCGGACCAGACCGCCCTTGCCGCGGGCCCGCTTGTAGGCGCGGGCCTTGGCAGGGTCGGAGGTGATCTCGGCCCAGGCCGCCACCGGGTCGCCGAGCCGCTTGCGGGCCTCGCGCCACAGCTTCAGCAGCGTGCCACGCACATACGGGTAGCGGACGCGGCTGGGTGAGTAGGTGTACCAGGAGAACGACGCCCCGCGGGGGCAGCCGCGAGGCTCGTACTCGGGGCAGTCGGCGCCGATCGACGGGTAGTCGGTGGCCTGGTGCTCCCAGGTGATGATCCCGTCCTTGACGTAGACCATCCACGAACAGGAACCGGTGCAGTTCACGCCGTGCGTGGAGCGCACCACTTTGTCGTGCGCCCAGCGGTCGCGGTAGAAGCCCTCCCACTTCGCGTCGCCCGTGCCGAAGACGGCACGGCCGTCGGCGGACACCTCACGGCGGGTGAGCAGTCTGCGGGCGGCCAGCGGCCAGCCCTCCCCGGTGCCCGGCGCCTGACGCCGTGCGTTCTGATCGTTCTCCATGGCCCGAACGCTAGGTGCCGCGGACCGAGGCGCACCCGGGGCCGGCGGTCCCTGCGCGGCGACCGTCCGGCCCTATTCGGACGGTCCCGAACAGGGCCGAACGGTCCTTGCCATGGGCCCGGTCGGCCGGGGAGCGGACGGTGCCCGAGGTGCATGCTGGGCACTGATCGAACCGCGGGAGCCCTTCCGGACGACCGCATTCCGTGCCTGCCGGGCGGCTGCATCCCCCGTCCCCGGCTGCCGCAGGCGCAGCGCGTACGGATCGTGGCCCGGTTCGGTCGTGCGTCCGGCCGCCCATCGCGGCCGGACGCAACAAGCTCCTGACCGGCGCCGGCCCTCCGGAACGGCCCGAGCACCCCGCACACCCGAAGGCCCCGCACACCCGCATCGGCCGGCCGAGCCGACCGCGACCCGCTGGAGACACCCATGAGCACGCTCAACCTTGCTTCGGCCCCCGAGGACGCTGCGGCCCTCGAGGGAGCCGAGGCGCACCACGCCCGCCTGGCCGGTGAGTTGGCGGGGCGGGTGAAGATGCTGCTGACCGCCGTGGACCGGGACCCGACCGCCGCGGAGCGGATCCACGCCGGTCTCGTGGCCTTCTGCGATCGCTCGCTGCTCCCGCACGCCGCCGCCGAGGAGGCCGCACTCTATCCGGCCGCCCACGCGATGTTCGAGGCTCGCCTGCTCATCGAGAGCCTCATCGGCGAACACCGCTGTCTCACCACGCTGGTCGACACCCTGCGCACCGCACCCGGACCGGCCGACGCGGCCGCCGACGCCAGGGCTCTGCAGGTGTTGTTCGAGGAGCACGTGGCCAAGGAGAACGGGCTTGTGCTTCCCCTGCTCGCCATGACACCCGAGGTCTCCCTGACGGCGCTGCTGGCGGACATGCACCACAGGATCGCGAACGGTACGGGGGGCAGCGGTGCCCCACAGGATCAGAGCAACGAGAAAGGACACGACATGCGAGGACAGCGGACCGACGAGCCCGGCGGCTGCGGCGGGGTCTGTGGCTGCGGCGGTGCGGAGGAGGCGGCCGAGCCGGAGCTGGACGTGCGGGAGGTGCCGCACGCCCTGCGCCACGCGGCGGTCTTCGGCGCGCTCGACGCCGTGCCGGCAGGCACCGCGGTGGTCCTGATCGCCCCGCACGACCCCCTGCCGTTGCTCGCGCAGATCGAACAGCGCAACCCCGGAGTCTTCGCTGTGGAGTACCTGGAAAGTGGCCCGCAGGCTTGGCGGCTGCGGCTCAGCCACCGCTGACCGCGGTCACCCGACTTCCCGGCGGGGCACGGACGCCGCCGCCGACGGCAGCGCACCGCTGTACCCGCCGCACCCGAAGAGAGAAGGACGGACACATCATGGACGGATCACCACGCCGGGCCGGCATTCTGCTCGGGACCGTAGGGACAGCTCTGGCAGTCGCCGGACCGGTCATGCTGTGGCGTGGCCGCCGCGGCAAGAACGAGATACGCGGCGAACTGGCCGCCCAGAAGATCACCTTCCCGGACCGCGGCCTGCCCGCCGAACTCGCCCCGCATGCCGGCCGCCGTGTGGAGACCGGCCCCGAGGCGCACGCGTACGCCGAGTTCATCAAAGGCAACCTCGCCCATGCCACCGGCGGCCGCACCTATGCCGAACTCAGCGCGGAGCTGCATGCCGCAGGCGACGACGAGAAACTCGCCGACCTGCGCCAGACCGCGTTCATGGGCCAGTCCCTGCGCGCCTCGCTGATGTCCGCATACCAGGCATGGCATCTCACCACCCTGGTCACCGGCCTGGGCGTCGCCCTGGTGGCCACCGCGGACGCTCTGGCAACCCGCTCTCCGCGTCGCTCCTGAACCTGCCGCGGCGCGCACGCCCGGGATCCTTGACCCGGTCCGCCGGTGCATGCGCGGGCAGCGCGCCACGGCACTCTCCCGCACGCCGTCGACCGTCGCACCGCAGCCGGGCACGGTGGTCGAGACGCGGTCTCCGACATCGTTGTCCCGTGGCCGGGCGGGCGCTGCCGCTTCCGGAGGGGGTATCCCGTGGCCGGTCCGCGCCGCCGCGGCGCTGCGCGGACCGGCCGCAGCGGCCTCGGAACCCATCATCAGGTCGGCGGCACGCGTGACCTCGCCGTCGTCGTCCCGCCGACAGACGCACACCTGCGCCGCGGTCGGCCCCGACCCACCCGTCCCGACGGCCCGACCGGCCCTTCTCAGGCCCACCGGAGAGGGACTGTCGGCCCTATGGGCATGGACCATCGGCCGCCGCGCCGACCACTTCCGCCCGTGCATGCTGACGGCGACCGATCCGGAGGTAGAACCCGTGCACGACCATGTCGACCCCCCTCGAGGCCGAGCCCGCCGCCGTTGTCCGCGGTGGGTGCCGCGCACGGTCCGGTCCGGTCATCGTCCGGCCGCCCGCCTCGTCTGCCCTGACTCCAGGGCGGTCGGACACAGCCTCGGTGTGTGGGGCAGGTCCGTGCGATGACTCACGCCACCCATGCCGCCCACGCCATCCGCCGCCAACGGCACGACGCGGGGGAGCGGCCCTTCATCGTCATCTGGGAGTCCACTCGGGCCTGCCCACTGGCCTGTCTGCACTGCCGCGCCGAGGCCGTCCCCGACCGGGATCCGCGCGAACTGGACACCGCCGCCGCCAAGGACCTGCTGGACCAGGTGGCCGCCTTCGGGCAGCCCGCCCCACTGTTCGTGATCACCGGCGGCGACCCCTTCCAGCGCCCGGATCTGAACGAACTCGTCGCTCACGGCCGTGAGATCGGCGTCCGGGTGGCGGTGTCCCCGTCCGGTACCCCGACGCTCACCGCGGAGAGGCTGCGGAAGCTGTACGAGGCCGGCGCGGTCGGCCTCTCACTGAGCCTGGACGGCTCCACCGCGGACCTCCACGACACCTTTCGCGGGGTCCCCGGAGTGTTCCGCTGGACCCTGGACGCCTGGGACACCGCTCGGGCTCTCGGCATGAAGGTACAGATCAACACCACGGTCGCCCGCCACAACCTGCACGACCTCCCCGACATCGTCCGCCTCGTCGCCGAGCACGGGGCGATGCTGTGGAGCGCCTTCTTCCTGGTCCCCACCGGCCGTGGCCGCGGCCTCGGCGCACTCACTCCGGGTGAGGTGGAGGACCTCATCAACTTCGTCTACGACGTCGGTCTGACCGTTCCGGCCAAGACCACCGAGGCCCACCACTTCCGCCGCGTGGTCCTGCAACGCCAGGTGCTGGCCGCCGCCGGCGACGACCACGTGACGGTGCTCGGACTCGGCGCGCTCTACCGGGAGTTGAGCGACCGGGCCGCCGAGCTGGGCCTGGCCGCCGGAACGCGCCGGGTACGGCGCCCGCCGCTCGACGTCAACGCGGGCCGAGGCTTCGTGTTCGTCTCCCACACCGGCACCGTGCACCCCAGCGGATTCCTGCCGCTGGGCGCCGGAAGCGTCCGCACGACACCGCTGACGGAGATCTACCGCACCTCTGAGCTGTTCACCGGCCTGCGAGACCCCGACCGGTTGGGCGGCCGGTGCGGCGCCTGCGAGTTCCGCCGGGTCTGCGGCGGCTCCCGATCCAGGGCTTACGGCGTCACCGGCGACCCGTACGCCGAGGAGCCCTGGTGCGGCTACCTCCCCGGTTCCTTCCCCCGCCCGCGGGAACTGGCCGCGCTGCTGTCCGCAGCCGACGCGGAGAGCGGGCAGCGCCGAACTGCTACGGGCGGCGACGCTCCACGGCAGGGCGGCGGTACGGGTCGTCCGGCCGAGTATCGCGGCCCGGATCCGGCCGAGTACGGCGACACGGGTCCGACCCGGTATCGAGGAGAGGCATGACCGGCATCACCCGCGGGCCCTCCCCGGCCGGCGACGCGAGCGGACCCGGCAGGTACCCGAACAGGTTCCGGGCGTCCGGCGTGAAGGCCCGGCACCTGCGCGCCCACGTCCTGGTCGTGGCGTGGCTCGGCCTGGCCCTGGCGGCGGTCGCCGCGCAGGAGTCGCTGCCGGTGGCCCGCTGGCTGGCCGTGCACATGTTCCTGCTCGGTGCCGTCACCACCGCCATCCTCGTCTGGAGCGAGCACTTCGCCGTCGCCCTGCTGCACGCCGAGGTCCCCGACGAGCGCTGGAGCACCGCCCGGCTGGCCACGGCCAACCTCTCCGTGGCCGGACTGCTCCTCGGGGTGTGGACCGCCCGGCCGCTCCTGACCGCCGTCGCCGCCGTGGCACTGGTCGCGGCCGCCATCGCGCACCTGCTCATGCTGGTCCGCCTCGGCCGGGGCGCGCTCGGCGGACGGCTCAAGCCGATCGTCTCCTACTACCGGGCCGCCACGGCCGCCCTGATCGCGGGTGCCGTCCTCGGCGCGCTGCTGGCCACCGGCGGTGCCGGCGGGCCCGACCGGTACGCGGGCCTGCGCCTGGCGCATCTGCACGTCACGTTGCTCGGCTGGATCGGCCTGCCCGTCCTCGGCACGATGTTCATGCTGTGGCCCACCGTGCTGGGCGTACGGATGAAGGACCGCACCACGAAGGTGTCGCGGTGGGTGCTGTGGCTCGCCGCCGGGGGACTGGTCGTGGCGGTGACGGCCCTGGCACTCGGCCTGCGCCGGCCGGCCGTGGCGGGCCTCGCCCTCTACCTGGGGGGCGCTGTCCTCGCCGCCGACCTGCTCGTGCGGACCGTGCGCCACCGCCGCCCCGTCTCCGCGGCGGCGGCCTGGATGCTCGCCGCGGCCACCTGCTGGCTGACGCTCGCGGTGGCGGCGGACCTCGCCTGGCTGGCCACCCGGCCGTTCGCCGCGGCGCAGACCGGTATCGACGCCCTGCTCCCCGTCCTGCTCGTCGGCTTCGTCGCCCAGATCCTGATCGGTGCGCTCACCTACCTGCTGCCCGTCGTTCTGAGCAGCGGTCCGCGGGACCGTGCGGCCGTACGGTCCCTGCTGGAACGGGGATGGCTGCCGAGGATGGTGGCGCTCAACACCGGTGTCGCGGTGGCGGCCCTTCCGCTGCCGGGCCCGGCCGTGACGGCAGGCCTGCTGCTGGCCGCGCTGTCCGGCGCGGCGTTCCTCGCCATGGTGGTGCCCGTACTCGTCCGTGGCGGCGGACACCTGTCGTCGGACGCGAGCGGTGCGTCGCGGCGGCCCGCCCTGTGGGGCACCGCGGCGGGCGCCGTACTCACCGTGCTGGCCGTGCTGGTGGCCAACGGCGGCGGAGACCCGGCCGGAGGGACGAGCGCGGCCGGGACGGCGGGGGCGGGGACCGGAACCACCCGCACGGTCGCCGTCACCATGGCGGACATGCGCATCCGGCCGGCCCGGATCGAGGTCCCGGCAGGCACCCGACTGCGGCTGAAGGTCACCAACACCGACGCCCAGCGCCACGACCTCAAGGTCGAGGACGGTCCTGCCACCCCGATGCTCGCCCGAGGCGACAGCCGTGTACTCGATCTCGGGCCGGTCACCGAGGACGGCCGGGCCTGGTGCACCCTGCCGGGACACCGGGCGGCGGGGATGACGATGGACATCGTCGTGAAGGACGACTCGGCGACCGCCGGTGGCGGCCACGAGGGACACACGTCGGCCGCCGCCGGCGACGGCGCCCTGGACCTCTCGGCCGACTACTCGGCGCACTGGCGACCACGCGACGCGGTCCTGGCGCCCGTGCCCGGCGGAACGGTTCACAAGGTCGAACTGCACGCCGCCCACACCACGGTCGAAGTGGCACCGGGCGTCAGGCAGCAGATGTGGACCTTCGGAGGAACCGCCCCGGGTCCCACCCTGCACGGCAAGGTCGGCGACGTCTTCGAAGTCACCCTCGTCAACGACGACGCGGGCATGGGACACGGCATCGACTTCCACGCCGGTTCCCTCGCCCCCGACCGGCCGATGCGCACGATCCAGTCCGGCGAGCGCCTGGTCTACCGCTTCCGCGCCGAGCGGGCCGGAGCCTGGCTCTACCACTGCAGCACTGCACCGATGCTCCAGCACATGGGCAACGGAATGTACGGCGCCGTCATCGTCGACCCGCCCGATCTCGCGAAGGCGGACCACGAATACGTGCTGGTCTCCTCCGCGTTGTACCTCGGCACGCCCGGCAGCAGCGCTCAAGTGGCCAAGATGCGGCAGAACACGCCGGACGCCTGGGTGTTCAACGGAATGGCCGGCCAGTACGCCCAGCGGCCCCTGAAGCTGAAGGCCGGCGAGCGAGCCCGCTTCTGGCTGGTCGCCGCCGGACCCAGTGACGGCATCGCCTTCCACATCGTCGGCACCGTGTTCGACACCGTGTACAAGGAGGGCGCCTACCTGCTGCGGCCGGGCCAGGCGGGCGGCGCGCAGGTGCTGGACCTGGCCGTGGCGCAGGGCGGCTTCGTCGAGACGACGTTCCCCGAGGCAGGCCATTACCCCTTCGTCGACCACGACATGCGCCATGCCGAAGCCGGGGCCCACGGAATGGTGGAGGTGAGCGGCTAGTGGACACCGTCGGCCTGTGGTCCCTGGTGCGGTTCGCGCACGTGGCCGGCGCCGCCCTGTGGGTCGGCGGCCAACTGGCCCTGTCCCTGGTGATCCTGCCGCTGGCCCGCCACCTGCTCACCCCGGAGGCCAAGGACGCCTTCACGGCGGCCGCGGGCCGCCGCTTCGGGCTGCTGACCGGGGCCCTGTTCCTGCCCGTGCAACTGGCCACCGGCTGGGCCATGGCCTGGCACAGGGGGGTCACCTGGGCCTCCCTCGCGGAGCCCGGCTACGGCCGCACCCTGGCGACCAAGCTGGCCCTCTTCGTCGTGGTCATGCTCGCCGCGGCGGCTCACGGCACAGCCCACTCCAGGGGCCGCCCCGACCTGGCCCGTGGTCTTGCGGTCGTGTCCCTCGTCGGCTCCCTCGGCGTCGTCCTGCTGGCCACGGCCCTGCCCGTCACCTGACCGGCGGCCACCTGGCACGGTCCCCGGAACGGGGCCGTACGGCCCACCGGAGGAGGCCGGTCAACCCTCTTCCAGAAGGGCGCCGCGACGCAGAGTTGACGGGACGCGAAAACTTGGCGAAAGGATCCGTGATGCAGTCCAGGGAAGTCGACGCCACAGCTGTTGAGGTCCTGCTGGCCGCGGCGGTGGCCGCGCCCTCGATCCACAACACCCAGCCCTGGCGGTTCGGTCTGGACCCGGAGAGCCGGTCGATCGAGGTCCGTCTGGACCGGCGGAGACGACTGTCGGTGGCCGACCCGGATCTGCGCGCCCAGCACCTGTCGGTGGGGGCTGCCGTCCTCAACCTTCGGGTGGCCGCCGCCCACCTGGGCTGGGATCCCCATGTCCGGTTGCTTCCCACGGCGGACGATCCCGACCTGCTGGTCAGGGTGCAGCTGGCGGGGCGCCGTGCCGACACGCCGCTTCCCCTCCACGATCTGTACGACGCGGTCGCTCGGCGCCACACGAGCCGGATGCCGTTCACCGGGCGCCCGGTGCCGGATGCGATCGTGACCGACATGATCGGCTCCGCCCGCGCCGAGGGCGCTCACCTGGAGGTGCCCGACATTGCGGGAACCCGGCGCCTGCTGCGCCTGACCCAGGCCGCTGAGATGCGCAACGCCGCCCACCGGGATGGCCTGGCCGAGGCGCGCAGGTGGGTGACCGCTCCGCGAACGGACGCTTCCTACGGCATTCCGACAACGGCGCTGGGGCCGCGGGACGCCTCCGGTCGGATGCCGGTGCGGGACTTCGCCGGAGCGGTGCCCACGCCGTGGCTGCCCGTCGCGCGTTTCGAGCGTCACGCCCAGGTGGCGTTGCTGTGGACGTCCCGGGACCGGCGGGAGGACTGGGTGCGGGCGGGCCAGGCACTGCAACGGGTGCTGCTCACGGCGACCCGGCACGGGCTGCGCACATCGATGTTGCACCAGGCGATGGAGTGGCCGGACCTGCGGGCGGCGATGGCCGGCCCCAGTCGGCATTGCTGCCCGCAGCTGATGATCCGCTTCGGGTACGGCCCCGAGGGCGGCCGGACACCCCGTGCGGGCGCGGACCGTGTACTCGACGCCGTCGCGCCGAACCCGGCCGGAGCCTTCTGATCCGAGCACTTCTCGCGAGACGTCCGTGGAGGGCCGGCCCGACGGAGTACCGCCGGCCCGGCCCTCCGCGCGTGACGGGCCCCGGGCCCGTCGAGCCGCAGCGGGCCGGTACTCACCGGGTTGCGCGCGTTCCCCTGAGCTCCCGGCCGGTGATCAACCCGGAGTCGATGCGGATGAACACCGCGTCGTCAACGGGCATCCAGGAGATGGGTCCGGACTCCGACAGCCGCCGGTGCTCGGCGGGATCGGTCACCACCGTGGCCCGTCCGGTGACGACGACGCTCCAGCCGGACTGGGTCGCCGCGTCGAACTCGTCGGCCTCGAAGGCGACCACGACGCCGTCGATGGCGCGGATGAGGTCGGAGTCCCGTGAGGTCCGCAGAAGCACCGAGTTGTCGGTGTCCAGGGAGAAGTTGATGGGGAGGACCGCGGGGAGTGCCTGCCGTGTGTAGACCACGCGGCCGACCGGCACCTTGCTGAGCAGGCGTAGGCACTCCTGCCGGTCGAGTGCGCGAAAGGCGTCGTTCTGGGACATCAGTCCATCGTCCCCGTGGTTGCTGCGAGGGGGTAGGGCCGACCGGCCCTTTCACCTCTCTGCCTGGGCACGCCGAGCCGAGCGGTTGTTTCATGGGAGCCGTAGGAGCAGGCCGGTGGGAGGAAGCCGGGCGGGGGACGGTCGGCCCGAACGTGAGGGCCGTCCGTCCGTCGGTGGGGACCCTTGGGCCCATGCCTGCGGCGGGTCCCGGTGCGGACAGTGGTCGAGGGATGTCGTTTCCCAGGCAAGAGGCCTGCGGCGCGTATGCGATCCCGGTGGTGCCGTACCACCATGGAAAAGGGAAGGGACGGACAACATGGTCCAGCCGTCGAAGTCGAAGAGCGGCAGCTCAGTGCAGGGATCGCCGGTGTCACGCCGGGCGTGGCTGATGCTGGCTCTGTCCACCGTGGGTTTCGCGGTGAACTTCTGGGCCTGGGCGCTGCTCAGCCCTCTCGGCCCGCGGTTCAAGGACGGCCTCGACCTGTCGTCCTTCGAGCAGTCGTTGCTGGTGGCGGTACCGGTCGTGGTGGGATCGCTGGGCCGTATCCCGGTCGGCGCCCTGACTGACCGGTTCGGCGGACGGGTCATGTTCCCGATCGTGTCGGCGGCCACCATCGTGCCTGTGCTCTACCTCGGCCTGGCCGGTCACTCCTCCCTCCCGGCCCTCCTGGCCGGCGGGTTCTTCCTCGGCATCGGTGGCACCGCCTTCGCCGTGGGCGTGCCGTTCGTCAGCGCATGGTTCCCGCCCGAGCGGCGCGGTCTCGCCATCGGAGTCTTCGGCGCGGGTATGGGCGGCACCGCCATCAGCGCTCTGACCACCGTGAAGCTGGTCGACGCGAACAGCATGTCCACCCCGTTCCTGATCACAGCCGCGGTACTGGGCGTCTACGCCGTGACCGCCGCGCTGCTGCTGCGTGACGCACCCGGCCGCGCCGTGCCGACCGAGCCGCTGGCCCGCAGGCTGGCCGTCACCGCCCGACTGCCCATCACCTGGCAGGCGTCCGCGCTGTACGCGGTCGGGTTCGGCGGCTACGTCGCCTTCTCCGTCTATCTGCCCACCTACCTCAAGACCGGCTACGGGCTCACCCAGGCCGACGCCGCGAACCGGATGGCCGGGTTCGTGCTGCTGGCGGTGGCGATGCGTCCCGTCGGCGGCTGGTTGTCGGACCGCATGGGCCCGATCAGAATCCTCGCGGGTTCGCTGGCCGTGGTCGTGGCCGGCGCGGTGACTCAGTCCTTCACCCCGGCGCTCGCACCGGTCGGCACCATCGCCTTCCTGGCCATGGCCGCCGCACTGGGCGCGGCCAGCGGCGCCACCTTCGCCCTGGTTGCCCTTCTCACCCCGGCCGGGCAGGTCGGCTCGGTCACCGGTGTGGTCGGCGCCGCGGGCGGCCTGGGTGGCTTCCTGCCGCCGCTGGTGATGGGTTCGCTGTACGGCGCGTACGGGACGTACGCCGCCGGGCTCGCCCTTCTCGCCGTCGTGGCCGCCGCAGCGCTGGCCTACACCCTCACCGGCGTCCGCGCGGCCGCCGGGGGCGGCGACCGCAAGCGGCTCAGCGAGGCGCGCCCGGATCACCGCCCGGCCGGCACCACCGCCTGAGGGCGGACGGACCGAAGCCGACCGGCCCACGAACCACGGAGAAGACCGATGTGCGAGTACTGCGGCTGCCAGGCACTGGAAACCATCGACGAACTGACCCAGGAACACGAGGAGGTCATTCGCCTGATCAGTCACCTCCGCCCGGCTCACCGCAGCGGCGAGACGATCAGGATGGCGGAGGTCGCCCGCGAGATCGCGCGGGTACTCGGCCCGCACACCCAGGTCGAGGAAGAGGGGCTGTTCCCCGCCCTGGCCGGGGACTTCCCCGACCAGATCGCCACTCTGGAGGCCGAGCACCGCCGGATCGAGGCGGTTCTGTCCGAGGCCGCCGACGGCGGGGTTCCCTCGGACCCGGCCTGGCCGGACCGGCTGATGGACGCGATGGCCGTGCTGCGCGACCACATTCTCAAGGAACAGGACGGCGTCTTCCCGGCCGCACTCGCCGGCCTCGATACCGAGGAGTGGGAGGCGGTCGAGGCCACCCGGACGAAGGCGGGCAGCACACTGTCGCGGCAGGCCGTCTGAAGGGTCGCGCCCGCCGGCCCGTCGTCCGGCACACTCCCGACAGCTCTGTGCCCCGCTCGTTCCGAGTGGGGCACAGAGTTCTGCCTGCCCGGTCATGGCCGGGCGTTGCCGGGGGTGCCTCCGTTCCGCAGACGATCTCCGCCGGAATGCGATTGCTCGTGGCGTGGTGTTGACCCCCGGGGGGACAGCCCCCGTAGAGTCGGGGCGGCCGAACCGATCACATATCGAACGGACGTTCATGGCGTCCGGAGCGGAGTGGCGCGGTGAGCAGGGAGAGCAGCCGGGAACAGCGGCGGGCGGGCATGGACAGCGATCTGGCGGAGGCGCTGGTGCGCAGCCGCCGGTTCTTCACCCGGGCGGAGGTCTCCGCGGACCTGCGGACCCTGCACAGGAAGGGCGGCCGGCAGGCCGACGACTTCTACCGCGACCGCTGGTCGCACGACAAAGTGGTGCGTTCCACCCACGGGGTGAACTGCACCGGCTCGTGCTCGTGGAAGGTGTACGTCAAGGACGGCATCATCACCTGGGAGGCCCAGCAGACCGACTACCCCTCGGTCGGCCCGGACCGTCCCGAGTACGAGCCGCGCGGCTGCCCGCGCGGCGCCGCCTTCTCCTGGTACACCTACTCGCCCACCCGGGTGCGCTACCCGTACGTACGCGGCGTACTGCTGCAGATGTACCGCGAGGCCAAGGCCCGCCTCGGCGACCCGGTGGCCGCCTGGGCGGACATCGTCTCCGACCCGGAACGCGCCCGCCGCTACAAGCGGGCCCGCGGCAAGGGTGGCCTGGTGCGGGCGAGCTGGGACGAGGCGGTGGAGCTGGTCGCGGCCGCGCACGTGCACACGATCAAAACCTTCGGCCCGGACAGACTGGCCGGCTTCTCGCCGATCCCGGCGATGTCGATGGTCTCGCACGCCGCCGGGGCCCGCTTCTACTCGCTGCTCGGCGGCGCGATGCTCTCGTTCTACGACTGGTACGCGGACCTGCCGGTGGCCTCGCCCCAGGTGTTCGGGGACCAGACCGACGTACCGGAGTCCGGGGACTGGTGGGACGCCGGCTACCTGATCATGTGGGGCTCCAACCTGCCGGTGACGCGCACGCCGGACGCGCACTGGATGGCGGAGGCCCGTTACCGCGGCCAGAAGGTCGTCGCCGTCTCCCCGGACTACGCGGACAACGTGAAGTTCGCCGACGAGTGGCTCGCGGCCCAGCCGGGCACCGACGGGGCCCTCGCCATGGCGATGGGGCACGTGATCCTCAGGGAATACTTCGTCGACCGGACCACGCCGCAGTTCACCGACTACGTCAAGCGCTACACCGATCTGCCCTTCCTGGTCGCCCTGGAAGAGAGCAGGGACGAGCCGGGCACCTTCACACCGGGCAAGTTCCTCACCGCCGCGGATCTCGGTGGAGAACACGCCGAGGCCGAGCACGCCGAGTTCCGGACCGTGCTGCTGGACGCGCACACACGGCAACCGGTGGTGCCGAACGGCACGCTCGGCGACCGCTACGGAGAGTCCGGCGCCGGGAAGTGGAACCTGGACCTCGGGGACACCCGGCCTCTGCTGTCCACCGAGGGCGGCGACGAGGCGCCGGTCACGGTAGAACTGCCGCGCTTCGACGCTCCCGACGGCAGCGCGGCGCGACTGCGGCGCGGCGTACCGGTCCAGCGGGTCGCCGGTCGTCTGGTGACCACGGTGTACGACCTCCTGCTCGCCCAGTACGGGGTCGCTCGCGACGGGCTGCCCGGCCGGTGGCCGTCCTCGTACGAGGACGCGGAGGAGCCGTACACGCCGGCCTGGCAGGCGGCGATCACCGGAGTGGACGCCCAGAAGGCGGCGCGGATCGCCCGGGAGTTCGCCGCCAACGCCGAGGAGTCCGGCGGCCGTTCGATGATCATCATGGGTGCGGGTACCAACCACTGGTTCCACTCCGACACCATCTACCGGGCCTTTCTGACACTGACCACGCTGACCGGCTGCCAGGGCGTCAACGGGGGCGGCTGGGCCCACTACGTCGGCCAGGAGAAGGTCCGCCCGATCACCGGCTACTCGGCGATCGCGACCGCCGCCGACTGGAACCGTCCGGCCCGGCAGATGATCCAGACCGCGTACTGGTACCTGCACAGCGACCAGTTCCGCTACGACCCGTTCTCCGCCGACACCCTCGCAGCGGCCGGTCCGGGCACGGGCGGCCCGTTCGCCGGGAAGACCACCGCCGACGTCATCGCCCAGTCCGCCCGAATGGGCTGGATGCCGTCGTACCCGACCTTCGACCGCAACCCCCTCGACCTCGCCGACGAGGCCGACACCGCGGGCCGTCCGGTCGCCGAGCACATCGTGGACGAACTCAAGGCGGGACGGCTGCGGTTCGCGGGCGAAGACCCGGACGCCCCCGAGAACCACCCCCGCGTGCTGACCGTGTGGCGGGCCAACCTGCTGGGTTCGTCGGCGAAGGGCAACGAGTACTTCCTCAAGCACCTGCTGGGCACCGACCATGCGGTCCGGGCGGCCGAGGCGCCGCCGGAGGCACGCCCGCGGGACGTGGTGTGGCGGGAAGAGGCGCCCGAGGGCAAGCTCGACCTGCTGCTGACCCTGGACTTCCGGATGACCAGCACGACCATCTTCTCCGACGTCGTCCTGCCCGCCGCCACCTGGTACGAGAAACACGACCTGTCCAGCACCGACATGCACCCCTTCGTGCACGCCTTCAACCCGGCCATCGCCCCGCCCTGGCAGACCCGCACCGACTGGGACGCCTTCCACACCATCGCCAGGGAGTTCAGCCGCCAGGCCGCCGATCACCTGGGCGTGCGCAAGGACGTGGTCGCCGCCGCGCTGCAGCACGACACTCCGGACGAGATGGCCAATCCGCACGGCCGGGTGCTCGACTGGAAGGCGGGGGAGTGCGAGCCGGTCCCCGGCCGCACGATGCCGAAGCTGGTGACGGTGGAACGCGACTATGCGGCCGTCGCCGACAAGATGGCCGCCCTCGGCCCCCTGCTGGACAGCCTGGGCGCCACCACCAAGGGCATCACCTTCGCAGTGGAGCGGGAACTGGAGTACCTGCGCCACAAGAACGGCACCGTGCGCGGCGGGGCGGCCGACGGACGGCCCTCGATCGCCCGCGACACGCACGCCTGCGAGGCGATTCTCGCCCTGTCCGGCACCACCAACGGCCACCTCGCCACCCAGGGCTTCCGCACGCTCGAAGCCCGCACCGGCACGCGGCTCGCGGACCTGGCCGCCGAGCACGAGGGCAAGCAGATCACCTTCGCGGACACCCAGGCCGCCCCCGTCCCGGTCATCACCTCCCCGGAGTGGTCCGGGTCGGAGACCGGTGGCCGCCGTTACTCGCCGTTCACCATCAACGTCGAGCGCCTCAAGCCCTGGCACACCCTCACCGGCCGCCAGCACTTCTACCTCGACCACGACTGGATGACGGCCCTCGGCGAGCAACTCCCCGTCTACCGGCCCCCGTTGAACATGGCTGCCCTCTTCGACGAGCCGCGGATCGGGGACACCGGAGAACTCGGCGTCACCGTGCGCTACTTGACCCCGCACAACAAGTGGTCCATCCACTCCGAGTACCAGGACAACCTGTTCATGCTCTCGCTGTCCCGGGGCGGTCCGACGATCTGGATGAGCACGCAGGACGCGGCCAAGGTCGGTGTGAAGGACAACGACTGGGTCGAGGCGGTCAACCGCAACGGTGTGGTCGCCGCCCGCGCGGTCGTCTCGCACCGCATGCCCGAGGGCACCGTCTACATGCACCACGCCCAGGACCGCTTGATCGACGTGCCCCGCACCGAGACCACGGGCCGACGCGGCGGCATCCACAACTCCCTGACCCGCCTGCTGATCAAACCCAGCCACCTCATCGGCGGCTACGCCCAGCTCTCCTACGCCTTCAACTACCTCGGTCCCACCGGCAATCAGCGCGACGAGGTCACCGTCGTCCGCCGCCGTACGAACCAGGAGGTGACGTACTGATGCCCCATGGCGAAGCCCCCATCGGACGCGTCATGGCCCAGATGGCGATGGTGATGAACCTCGACAAGTGCATCGGCTGCCACACCTGCTCGGTCACCTGCAAACAGGCCTGGACCAACCGCACCGGTGTCGAGTACGTCTGGTTCAACAACGTCGAGACCCGCCCCGGCCAGGGCTACCCCCGCCGCTACGAGGACCAGGACACCTGGAAGGGCGGCTGGGAACTCAACAAGAAGGGCCGCCTCGCGCTGAAGGCGGGCGGGCGGTTCAAGAAGCTGATCCAGATCTTCTCCAACCCCAAGCTGCCGTCTCTCGACGACTACTACGAGCCCTGGACCTACGACTACGAGACCCTGACCAACGCCCCGCTCCAGGAGCACACCCCCGTCGCCCGGCCCAAATCCCTGATCTCCGGCAAGGACATGAAGATCACCTGGTCGGCGAACTGGGACGACGACCTCGGCGGCTCGGCGGCGACCAGCGAGCAGGACGTCCTGCTGAACGAGGTCTCCGAGAAGATCAAGTTCGAGTTCGAGCAGACCTTCATGTTCTATCTGCCGCGGATCTGCGAGCACTGCCTCAACCCGTCCTGCGCGGCCTCCTGCCCCTCCGGCGCGATCTACAAGCGCGAGGAGGACGGCATCGTCCTGGTCGATCAGGACCGCTGCCGCGGCTGGCGGATGTGCGTCACGGGATGCCCGTACAAGAAGGTGTACTTCAACCACCGCACCGGCAAGGCCGAGAAGTGCACCTTCTGCTTCCCCCGCGTCGAGGTCGGCCTGCCCACCGTCTGTTCCGAGACCTGTGTCGGCCGGCTGCGCTACATCGGGCTGGTCCTCTACGACGCCGACCGCGTCCTCGAAGCCGCCTCCACCCCCGACGACACCGGCCTGTACGAGGCCCAGCGGCAGGTCTTCCTCGACCCGCACGACCCTCAGGTCATCGCCGCAGCCGAGAAGGCGGGCATCCCCCGCGACTGGGTCGAGGCCGCCCAGCGCTCCCCGGTCCACTCCCTGATCAACACCTACAAGGTGGCCCTGCCGCTGCACCCGGAGTACCGGACGCTGCCCATGGTCTGGTACATCCCGCCGCTGTCACCGGTGGTCGACGCCGTCCGTGACACCGGCCGCGACGCCGAGGACCACCACAACCTGTTCGCGGCCGTCGAGTCCCTGCGCATCCCCGTCGACTACCTCGCCCAGCTGTTCACCGCCGGCGACCCGGCACCGGTTGACGCGGTCCTGCGCCGGCTGGCAGCGATGCGGGCGTACATGCGAGACATCAACCTCGGCCGCGAGCCCGATGCCGCGATCCCGGAGGCCGTGGGCATGGGTGAGGAGCAGATGTACGACATGTACCGGCTGCTGGCCCTGGCCAAGTACGACGAGCGGTACGTCATCCCACCCGCCCACGCCGAACAGGCCCACAAGCTGGAGGAGCTGGCCACCGAGTGCAGCCTCGACTACGAGGGCGGCCCCGGCATGGGCGGCTCCGGCCCCTTCGGCGAGACCTCCGGCGGCGCCGCACCCATCGCGGTGGAGAACTTCCACGCCCTGCGCGACCGGCAGACCGCGGACACCCCGGCCACGCCCAGCGACAAGGCCACCCGAGTCAACCTCCTCAACTGGGACGGCAAAAGCTCTCCGCCCGGCCTGTTCCCGGACAGACCGTCCGGCAGTGGCAGCGGTAGCGGTGGCGGCACCGGTAGCGGCGCCGGCGCGGACAACGGCGGGGAGGTCGATCCGAAGCCATGAAAGGCAAGAACGCACGCACGGACCGAGCGAAGCCCTGGTTCTCTCACGCCTGGCAGGCCCAGTCACTGCTGCTCGCCTATCCCGACGACGGGTTCGAGCAGACCCTGGCGCTGGCCGGTCGGGTCGCCGCCACCCTGCCGGAAGCGGTCGCCCGCCCTCTGCTCCGCTTCACGGCACACGCCGAGCGGACCGTTCCCGCGGACCTGGCCGCCACCTATGTGGCCACCTTCGACCACCGCAAACGCTGCTGTCTCTACCTGACGTACTACGCGCACGGAGACACCAGAAGGCGCGGCCTCGGCCTGCTGCGGTTGAAGCAGACCTACGCGGCGGCCGGATGGCGCCTGGGCGACGACGAACTGCCCGATCACCTCGCCGTCGTCCTCGAATTCGCCGCCACCGACCCGACCGCCGGGGGACGCCTGCTCACCGAACACCGCGCCGGCCTGGAACTCCTGCGGCTCGCCCTGAACGACGACGGCTCGCCCTGGGCCCACGTCCTGGACTCCGTCTCCGCGACCCTGCCCACCCTCGCCGGCGACGACCGCGAAGCCGTCATGCGCCTGGCGGCCCAGGGCCCGCCCGAGGAACAGGTCGGCCTCGACCCGTACGCCGCCCCCGTGTTCCTGCCCGACCCCGTCGTAGGAGGCCCTCGATGAGCGCACCCGCGCAGCACGTCCCCCTGGCGGCGGAGGCAGGCACCGGAGACATCCTGTTGTGGGTCGTCCTGCCGTACGTCGTGCTGGCAGTGTTCGTCCTCGGCCATGTCTGGCGTTACCGCTACGACAAGTTCGGCTGGACCACCCGTTCCTCCCAGCTGTACGAGCGGCGCCTGCTGCGCATCGGCAGCCCGCTGTTCCACTTCGGCATCCTCGTCGTTCTGATCGGCCACATCGGCGGCCTGGTCATCCCCGAGAGCTGGACGGAGGCCGCGGGCATCAGCGAACACGCCTACCACGTGTCCGCCGTCGTGCTCGGCACCCTCGCGGGCGTGGCCACCGTGGGAGGACTGGCCATCCTCGTCTACCGGCGTCGTACCGTCGGGCCGGTCTTCTCGGCCACCACCCGCAACGACAAGGCCATGTACGTCTCCCTGACCCTGACCATCGTCCTGGGCCTGGCCGCCACCGTGGCGGCGAACCTCGTCGGCGGCGGCTACAACTACCGGGAGACCATCTCCCCCTGGTTCCGGTCGATCTTCTACCTGCAACCCGACCCGGACCACATGGCCGGCGCTCCGATCCTGTTCCGGCTGCACGCTCTGAGCGCGCTCCTGCTGTTCGCCTTCTGGCCCTTCACCCGACTCGTTCACATGCTCACCGCACCCCTGGGCTATCTCACCCGGCCCTACATCGTCTACCGCAGCCGCGACGAAATGCGCCTCGGCGCCCGGACCCCGCGCCGCGGTTGGGAACGCACGGGATCGTGAGTGGGAGCGGGTCCGCTGTGGGCGCACGTGGAGTTCGTCGCCCAGGGCTTCGTTGCGGTGGGTAAGGGTCCAGACAGCCGGCTCTAGCTCCGGTCGGCGAACTCTGGTGTGGCTCGCCGACAGTGACCCCGCGAGGAACCCAGGTGGTAGCTCCGACCGGCTGACCGCACGAGCAGGGACCGACTTTCGGTGGTCGTGGACGCTTTGCGCGGAGGCCAGTTCCGGGCCGGGGCGGCGGCCGGTCACGGAGGTGTGGCGGCGTGGAGCAGTTCGCGTAGTTTCAGGGCCGCCGGGAGTGGGGCGGGGGGCAGCGCGACGTGCACGGTCCGGCGGAGGGCGGGGTCGCAGAGGTGGCGCAGGACGAGTCCGTCGGGGACCGCTCGGGCGGCGAGTGAGGGGACCAGCGCGACGCCCAGGCCGGCACCGGCGTACCCGAACTTGCCCGCCCACTCCGCGATGCGGATGATCTTCCGGGGTGTGAAGCCCGCTCGTGCGCAGGCGTCGGCGAGCATGGTGGGACGATCGCCGTAGGCACTCTGCAGCCAGGCCTCGTCGCGCAGTTCGCGCAGGTCGACCGTCTCCGCACCGGCAAGGCGGTGTTCGCGGGGGAGCGCGACGAGGAGTTCGTCCTCGCACAGGACGGTGGTCGTCACGCCGTCGGCCTGCGGCAGTCCGGACGGGTAGTCGCTGACGACGGCGATGTCCAGGGTCGCGTCCGCGAGGCGCCGCAGCAGGGTGTCGGTCGGGCCTTCGACGGCGACGACCTCGACGTCCGGCCTGGTCTCGCGGAGCGCTCGCAGCGCGGTGGGCAGCAGCGAGACGTTGGCGGTGGCGAACGCGCCCACGTGCAGCAGCCCGCCATGGCCCGTGTGCAGTACGGCCAGTTCGTGCTCGGCCCGGGACAGCCGGTCGAGGACCTCAACGGCGTGCCGGTGCAGCGCACGGCCTGCCGGAGTGGGCCGTACGCCCCGCGGGAGCCGCTCGAACAGGGCGCCGCCCGCCTGCTGCTCCAACGTGGCGATCCGCCGGGACACCGCGGACTGCGTGTAGTTGAGCCGGGCGGCCGCGCCGGTGAACGACCCGGTCTCGGCCACGGCCACGAGCAGCCGCAGTGCGTCGATCTCGAACACGGTCCTCCACCCATTCCTGCCGCTCATTGATCCCATGCAATCTAGTCGCTGGTGGAATACCTGGCGCACTTCTAACGTCGGCTGCACGGCGCCGCCCGGCCAGGGGGACCGGGCGGCGGCCTCCTGACGGAACATCAAATTCGGGAGAGGCAGGCCTTGTTGACGACGATGCTGGCCGATCTGGAGGAACTCGTGTGCTGCGAGTCCTTCTCGGCCGACCACGCCGCCGTGGCGCGCAGCGCCGACGTGGTGACCGCCCTAGGCACGCGGCTGCTGGGGGCGGAACCGGAGACGATCGTGATCGAGGGAGTGACCCATCTGCGGTGGGCCTTCGGCGCTCCGCGGGTCCTCCTGCTGGGCCACCACGACACGGTGTGGCCGATGGGCTCGCTGCGGACCCACCCCTGGTCGTTGGCAGGCGGGACGGCCCGCGGTCCCGGGGTCCTGGACATGAAGGCCGGTCTGGTGCAACTGTTCCACGCGCTGGCCTCACTGCCGTCACCGGACGGTGTGTGCGTGCTGGTCACCGGCGATGAGGAGGTCGGCTCCCCGACCTCCAGGCGGCTGATCGAGGACACCGCGCGGCGGTCCGCGGCGGCCTTCGTGCTGGAGGCGTCCGCGGACGAGACGGGCGCGCTCAAGACGGCCCGCAAGGGCACTTCGCGGTACGAGGTGGTGGTCCGCGGCAGGGCCGCGCACGCCGGTCTCGAACCCCACAAGGGGGTCAACGCGGCGGTCGAGGCCGCCCATCAGGTGCTGGCCGTCGCGGAAATCGGGGCCACGACGGCCCTCGCCGATGTCACCGACTCGGACGATGCCGCTCACCCCACCCTGGGAGCCGCTACGGTCACACCCACCCTGCTGTCGGCGGGCAGCACACGCAACACGGTGCCCGCGCTGGCGCGGGTGTCGGTGGATGTGCGCGTGCCGACCACGACGGCGCAGGTCCGGATCGACGCACGCATACGAGGCCTCACCGCCCGCACACCCGGAGCCCGGCTGGAGGTACGGGGCGGCGGGCAACGGCCGCCCATGGAAGCGGAGTCCTCCGCCGAACTGTTCGCCCTGGCCGCCCGGCTCGCCGCCGAACTGGGCCAGGAGCCGCTGCGGGGGATCGCCGTCGGAGGCTCCTCGGACGGCAACTACACCGCGGCGGTGGGCTGTCCGACGCTGGACGGCCTGGGTGCGGTGGGCGGCGGTGCCCACGCCGACACCGAGTACGTCGACATCACGCGCATGGTCCCCCGTACCCGATTGCTGGCTGAACTCGTCAGCCGGACCCGGCGATGGCCCGAGCCCGGCCCCACAAGAGGCGGTATGTCATGAGACAGAGGACGAACGGACCCGGACCCGGACCCGGCGCCGGACCCGGACCCGGCGCCGGACGCGGAGCCGGCGCCGGACGCGGAGCCGGACCCGGACCGGGCCCGGGACGCGGACCCGGATCCGGCCCAGGGATCGGGCGCAGCCTCGGCCTCGGCCGGCTGCGCGGCAGTTATCCCGTCGCGGGGGTGATGGGCGGTCTCGCGCAGATGGCACGGCGGTGTCTCGTCGCGCTGGCCACCGTCCTGCTCGGCGCGCTCATCTGGTACAGGCCACGGGACGCGTTCGTCAGGGGCGCCGTCACGGTGGCCGTGGTCCTCGCCCTGTTCGGCCTGAAAGCCGCCTGGGCTCGCGCGACCGTGAGGTGGGGCCTCAACCGGTGCCACCTCTACACCGGCGGCCTGGTCGTCACCAGCATCGTCGGCCGTGTCCGGGAGGCGGTGAGGTGGGAAGACGTGAGGGAGGTGAACAGGCTCACCAACCAGTCGGTACTCCTGGCCTTCCACAGGATCGAGATCGTACGCCGCGACTACACGACGGTGACCTTCCTCGCCCTGGGCCTGCAACCCGCCCTGGTAGAGGCCCTGCTGAACGAGATGGACCGGAACGCCCCTCGGCCTTGAGGGCAGTTGGGCCGGGTGACCTCTTCGCAGGGTGCGTTCTTCTTCGGGCGGGCCCTGACCCTGTGCGTGTGCCGGGCGACTCGGACGAGCCCGGTCTCGAACCGGCGCGGGCCGCCCTGGTCCCGGGCGACAGCCGGCGAGCTGCGGCAGGCGATCCGGCCGCGCATGCTGAGGGACACCTCGCGGCGCGTAGGCTGACACCTCCCACACGGCCGGAACGGCGCGAGGGTGCAGACCCAAACGGAGGGTTACGTGAACCACGCGCAGCTGGTGGCCCTGGGCCGTGCCCTGCGGGTCCTGGGCGAGCACGGCGAACAGCTGTCCCGGGACACCCCGGACGCCGCGCTGCACGAGATCCGGGCGGACCTGGCACGGGCCCTGTCCCACCTCGACGAGTCGATCACCGGACCGAAGCCGACGACGCGCTGCCAGGAGCACCCGACCGGCCCCGTCGACGACAGCGCACGGGATCTGTGCCTGCTGTGCGAGACCCGGCGCCGGGCGGCACCCAAGCAGACATCCCAGGATGGCTACAGTGCGCCGGCCGTCGAGCGGGAGGTGAGGGTGCGGTCGCGCTACGGCCTCCGCGAGGAGCGTCCTCAGCCGCAGGAGCGGTGGGTCCCGGAGATGTGGAACGGCCAGGCCTGGCAACTGTGCGGCACACCCCGGCGTGACCGGCGTGAGGCGGAGCAGTACATCACGGCACAGCTGCGCGAGGCGAAGGCCGCCCCCGCCTATCGAGTGGTGCACGCCTTCACCGATCACGTCGTCGTCCGCACCTGGGGAAACACGGACGTGCCGTCCAGGCGGTACCGCGATGTGCAGCAGGAGTTCTGAGCGACGGCGTAGAGCGATCGGGGCAGCGGCGTACAGCGATCGGGACACGGTGAATGTGAAGCCTTCGCCGTCGCGGCGATGAGTCTGGCGGCTCCCACAGGTCTATCTTCCGAACGGGACAACCAACTCATCGGGAGCAAGTCATGGGGCTCATCCACATCGAGCTGTTCGCCACCCTCGACATGGTCGGGCAGGCGCCCGGAGGTCCGGACGAGGACCCGGAGGGGTTCCCGTTCGGCGGCTGGCAGGCGCCCCTGCTGGACGAGGTCGCCGGCGCGCAGATCGGTGCCGCGTACGAGGGCACCGACGCCCTCCTGCTCGGCCGACGGACGTACGACCTCTTCGCCTCCTACTGGCCGCACCAGAAGGGCGGCGAGGACAGCGAGATCGCCACGCTCTTCAACAGTGTCCCGAAGTACGTGGCCTCCCGCGGCAGGCCCGACCTCTCGTGGGCCGGGTCCACGCAGCTCGGCCCGGACCTGGCCGGCGCGGTGCGCGAGATCCGCGACCGGCACGAGCAGGTGAAGGTGGTCGGGAGCCTGAACCTGGTGCAGACCCTGCTGCGCGAGAAGCTCTTCGACCGTCTCGACCTCTGGGTGCACCCGATCATGCTCGGCGTCGGCAAGAAGGTGTTCGACGGGGGCGAGGTGCCCACGAACGTCACCCTCCTCGAACCGCCCGCGGCCAGCCCGAACGGCACGGTGTATCTGCGCTACGGGCTGGCCGACGGCACGCCCCGGACGGGAGACATGAGCGCACCCGATCGTGGCGTCGGGCGCGACACCTGAAGCCGCCCGCGCCAGGCGGGTCAGGTCCTCAGCGGACGGGGTCCGGGTACCTCTACGACCGCAGGAAGGCGAGAATGTCGGGGTTGAGGATCTCGGGGTGGGTCGACAGCATCCCGTGGGGGAGACCTTCGTAGGTCTTCAGCGTTGCGCTGCTCAGCATCTTGACCGCCAGAGGCGCCGCGTCCGCGTAGGGGACGATCTGGTCGTCGGTGCCGTGAGCGACGAGAACGGGGACGTCGATCCGCCGGAGATCCTCGTTGAAGTCCGTCTCGGAGAAGGCCTTGATGCACTCGTAGTGGGCGTTGGCGGCGCCCATCATCCCTTGGCGCCACCAGTTGTCCACCAGCCCCTGTGACACCTTCGCGCCGGGCCGGTTGAAGCCGTAGAACGGGCCCGAAGGCACCTCGATGTAGAACTGCGAGCGGTTGGCGGCGAGGGCCGTACGGAATCCGTCGAACGTCTCGATCGGCAGGCCGCCCGGGTTGGAGTCCGACTTGACCATGATCGGTGTCACGGCGCTGACGAGCACGGCCTTCGCCACCCGGCCCGGTGTGGCGCGGGCGACGTAGCGTGCGACCTCGCCGCCGCCGGTCGAGTGCCCGATGTGGACGGCGCCCCGCAGGTCGAGCGTGTCGGCGAGGGCGGCCACGTCGGAGGCGTAGGTGTCCATGTCGTGGCCGGTCGCCGTCTGGGTGGAGCGGCCGTGGCCGCGGCGATCGTGGGCGATCACCCGGTAGCCGTGCTGCAGGAAGAACAGCATCTGGTTGTCCCAGTCGTCGGCGCTCAGTGGCCAACCATGGTGGAAGACGACCGGCTGACCGTCGCGGGGACCCCAGTCCTTGTAGAAGATGACCGTGCCGTCGTCGATGGTGACTGTGCCCATGACTGAAACCTTCCGCTTGATCGGCCGAGGTCGGCGGCAGTGCGCCGCGAGGGAGGAGGGCGCGGGGCGGCACGCCGAAGCACGCCTCTCCCTCTGCGGAGGGCGGCCCCCTGCGCCACTGGCAACCGTACGCTCGCGTCGGCCACCGGACACTTCAGGCGGCCGTTCCGCCAGGCGGGAAGACGCCGGGCGCCACCGTGCGTACGGCCGGAGCGCTGTCGGTGCGAGGGACGCACGTGATCCGGCGGGCGAGCCGTCCGTGGTGTCAGCGACCGCCGATCCCGCCGTGCCAGTCCAGGCAGATGACGCTGGCGTCGTCCCGGGGACGGCCGTGGCAGGCGTCCTTCACCGCCTCCGTCAGCGACTGGACCGTCTGTCTCGCGTGCAGGTGGCGGGTCCGGCGAAGCAGTACGGACAGGTCGACCGAGGCCGCTTCCCGGTCCTGCATGCCGTCGGTGAGCAGGATGATCCGGTCGCCGGGACGCAGGTCGAGTTCCTGGACGCGGTAGGGGACCGGGGAGGGGACACCGAAGGGCAGGTTGACGGAGAGGGGGATCTCCTTCACGACGCCGTCGCGCAGCCGCAGGGGCCAGGGATGGCCGGCATTGACGAGTTCGATGCGCGCCCGCGTGAGGTCGACGCAGAGCAGCTGCCCGGTCGCCATGGCGCCGCGCCCGTGGGCGAGCAGGGCCTGGTGGGCCTGACGTGCTTGCCTGGCGACGTCGCACCCTGTGCGCCGGGCGCCGCGCAGTGCGCCGAGCAGCAGTGTGGCCAGCAGCGCCGAGTCGACGTCGTGGCCCATGGCGTCGGTCAGCGACAGGTGCAGGGTGTCGCGGTCCAGGCTGTAGTCGTAGGTGTCGCCACCGATGTCGTCCGCGGGTACGAGCGCGCAGGCCAGGGTGAACTGGGGCGTCTCGCAGCAGGACGCGGAGGGAAGCAGCTGATGCTGGATCTCCGCAGCGAGTGTCAGCGCGGTGGTGCGCTGCCCCCACTGGTAGGCGTCGGTGAAGCGACGGTCGGTGACGATGATGTAGGCGAGAGTGTGGGCGGCCTCCGACACGTGCCGCAGCACGTCCCCGTCGGTGTGGGGGAGCGTCATCTCCAGGACACCGATGCAGTCGCCACGGTTGGTGACCGGTGCGATGACCCGCTGCCGGCCCTCGGCGTCCGGCTCCCGGTGCAGTCGCTGATCACGGAGAACCAGCTCGTGGACGCTGCCCTGCAAGGGGATGCGAACCGGGCTGGTTCCGCCGGCTCCGGCATCGTCGGCGGCGGTGAGCCGCACGAGCTCCTGGCCGACGAAATCCAGGAACAGAAAGGCAACCGACACTGCCCCGAAGCGCTTCTGCACGTAACGTGCCACGACATCGACGGAGTCCATCGGTGCGGCATCCTCCGCAGCGGCAAGGACCTCTCCCAAAGCGAACTCATCGGCCACGACAACCTCCTGACTGGTCGCCCATACGTCTTTCCGCTACCGGTCGAGACATCCCTGACCGATCCGCGACATCGCCCGCGCGAGTGATCCGCCGAGGGTGAGGGCGGCGTGGAGCCCGCTCCGAGCAGCCCGGCGTCAGCGGTCCTCAGGACCCGCCGGCGTACGCAGGGCGTCGCGCAGGAGTGCGACGGCCGGAGCGATCTCGGTGTCGCCGATGTTGCCGTACCCGAGGACGAGCGCGCGGTCGGCCGGCCGGTGCGCGCGATAGTCGTCGAGGTCCGCCAGACGCAGCCCGGCCGCGGCCGCCGCCCGGACCGTCCCGCGGGTGTCGGTGGTGTCCGGCAGGTGCAGCAGGATGTGCAGCCCGGCGGCGGTACCGGTGACCCGGCCCTCCGGCACCTGGGTACCGAGGGTCCGGATCAGCAGGTCGCGGCGGGACCGGAACCGTCGCCGGGCAGCGCGCAGGTGGGCGTCGTACCATCCGCGGTCGATGAAGGCGGCGAGGGCGAGTTGGTCCAGCACGGGCGGTGCGGCGGCGACCAGGTTCGCCGACCGGAGCGCCGGCGTCATCGCGGGGGGTGCGACCAGCCAGCCCAGGCCGAGGGCCGGCGACAGCGTCTTGCTGACCGAGCCGAGGAGGAACACCCGGCCGGGGTCCATCCCCTGCACGACGGCGACCGGGTGGTGGTCGTAGCGGAACTCGGCGTCGTAGTCGTCCTCGATGACGAATCCGTCCACGTCGCGGGCCCACCGCACCAGACGGGCCCGGCGCGCGGGGGACAGCACCGTGCCGGTGGGGAACTGGTGCGCCGCGCCGACGACGACGGCCCGCGCCGCCGTTCGCGCGAGATGGTCGACGCACAGGCCGTCGTGGTCCACCGGCACCGGGTGCACGCGCAGGCCGGCACTGGTCGCGGCGTCCCGCAGCCGCCCCCACCCCGGCTGCTCCACCGCCAGATCGGTGATCCCCTCGGCGCGCAGCGCCCGGCACGTGCGAACCAGCGCGTCGGTGACGCCCGCGCACACGGACACGGACCCGGCGTCGGTGGCCGCGCCGCGCGAACGCCGCAGATACCGCGCGACGGTGGTACGCAGCTCCGCGTGCCCTGCGGGGTCCGGCAGGCCGAGGTCGTAGTGGACGGCCGAGCCGGTGACCGCCCGTACGGCGTCCGCCCACCGGCGGCGCGGAAACGCCCGCAGGTCGGGCAGGCCGGGTGCGAGGTCGTAGCGGATCGAGGGCCGCGCCGGTTCGCGCGGCACACGGGGAGCCGGCGGCGCGGCATCCGGTATCCACGAGACCCGCGTGGCGGAGCCCACCCGGGCGGAAAGGTAACCCTCCGCGACGAGTTGCCCGTACGCCTCCGTCACGACCCAGCGGGAGCAGCCGAGTTCCTCGGCGAGCGTCCGGCTCGGTGGCAGGACGGCGCCCTCGGTCAGCCGGCCGTCCCGGATCGCCGCGCGCAGTGCGTGCGCCAGCCGATCGTGCAGGCGGCGGCGCCCGCCTTCCGCAGGGCTGACGTCGAGCAGTGTCGCCCACGCGAGATTGGTCTGGGAAGCAGCCACGACATTGGAGCGTACCGCCGATCCGAATCCGCATAGCGTGAGGGACATGACGGAGAAACTGGCCCTCGGGGCCATGCTGTTCGGGACGGTTCAGGACGAGCGGCGGTCGTTCGAGTTGCTGGACCGCTTCGTGGACGCCGGAGGCGTCTGGATCGACACCGCCGACTGCTATGCGTTCTGGGCCGATCCCACAGGCTTCGGCGGGCAGAGCGAGACCTTGCTCGGACGCTGGCTGGCACGCCGGCCGGGTGTCCGCGACCGGATCAGGATCAGCACCAAGGTCGGCTGCGAGCCGACCGTGGCCGGACGATTCCCGGAGTCGGCCGAGGGACTGTCGGCCGAGGTGGTGAAGAAGGGGATCGAGGCCAGTCTCCGCCGACTCGGCACGGACCACGTCGAGTTGTACTGGGCTCACAAGCCGGATCCGGTCACACCGCTGGAGGAGACCGTCGCCGCCTTCGGCGAGCTGATGTCCGCGGGGACGGTCGGCCGACTCGGATGCTCCAACTACCCCGCCTGGCAGGTGGATCGGGCCCGGCAGCTGGCGCGGGCACACGGCAGTGCCGGCTTCACCGCGGTGCAGCAGCACCACACCTACCTGCGACCGCGGCCGGGAACCGGGCAGCCCGTGGTGCACCGGTTCGGTGCGGTCACCGACGAGGTGCTCCACTACCTGGAACACCACCCGGACATGGAACTGTGGGCGTACACGCCGCTGCTCAGCGGTGGATACACCCGCGCCGACAAGCCGCTGCCGGCGGAGTACGACCATCCCGGCACCGCCCGCCGCCTCGCGGCGCTGGACGAGATCGCCGCCGAGACCGGCACGAACCGCAACCGGGTGGTGCTCGCCTGGCTGACCGGAGGCAACCCCGCCGCCACACCGATCGTCGGCGTCAGCTCGCCCCGGCAACTGGACGAGGCGGTCGCCGGAGTGACGCTGAAACTGGACGCCGGGCAACGCGAACGCCTGGACTTGGCGATGTGACCTGTCGGGGCCCACCCGCCACAACACCGCACTCGCGCTCTCCTCGGTCCGGCGCCGGGCGTCAGCGCTCGCCGCTGATTCAGCCGACGGCTTCCGCGTCCCGCCCCAGAACTCCGGTCGGGTCACGCCCTTCTCATTCCCGCACTCGGCGTGCGACGGCATCACCTGCCGTACGCTCTCCGGCGCCCGGCCGGCCGGCGCGACGAACAACGACCGGACCCTGCCTCGTCGCGGTGCGCCGGGCGGTGCGCTCGCCGACGCGGGGTGAGCCCCCGCGTCAGCCTGCTGAGTGGTTTGGTCATCGGCCCCGGTCGGAGGCGCCTCCCTCCACCTACGCTTTCGCTGTGTAGTCAAGCGACTGCGCATAGTGAAAGGGGAGAAGGATGCGTTTCCAGTCTGTGGGCCGAATGACGGCCGTTGCCTCGGCAGTGCTGTCACTGCTCGGCGGAGCGGCGACCTCCGCGCAGGCGGCACCTGGACCCGTCCTGTACTCGATCGACTTCTCCAACCCCCAGGAGCGTGACGACAACAACCTGCCCGAGCCCTACGGCCGGATCTATCTGCAGGCGCCCTGGGACCAGCAGACCGCGCTGTGGGAGCACCCGGACGTCGGCATCAACACCCCGACCCTTGCGCGCTATCCGGACGCGGGTCCCTACGAGACGCGGTTCGTCGACCACCCCGTCATCGCGGTGTGCGCCTTCGTGGACGAGGACGACACCGGCATCAACGTCGACGACGTCCTTGCCGCCGGGTGCGTGCCGTTCGAGGGTCCCGGTGAGTACACCATCACCGGCGACGACGGGTCGGTCACCATCAACCTCTACCGCGTCTGACCGACCGCATCAGGTACATCGTCCGTCAGCCCCGCCACAGCCTGCCAAGGCCGCGGCGGGGCTGACGGACGATGAGCGCGGGTCCGGGGGCCAGGCTGACGTCTCACGGTTGTGGCAGGCAGCACTCTTCATGGTGTTCCCCCGCGGCCGGCTGTACCTGGCCTGACTCTCGACCTGCGATCTTCCACGACAAGGCGAGTCCCGACCGGCAACGCGGCGTGACTGTCCTCGTCGGGCAGGTGCGCCGGCACGTCGTCCGGCGGGAGGCCAGACCCGTCAACTTGCGGCGCGCAGGGACCTCTTGAGGTAAACCGTGCGCCGACGGACATCGTCAACCACAGGCTGACCTGCCGACGACGGACAGGGACAACCGCGGGCTGACCCGTCAGCCCGAGAGGTGAGACCGAACGCCCTTCGGCGGCCGCCGGGCGGCCGCCGGGGGCGTCTCGGCGGGTGGCTCGTTCAGCCGGTGTGGAGGATCCGGAACCTGCCGCCGACGTCTTACGCTGCTTGCAGCGACGGGTGAGAGGATCTTGCCGACAGTGGTGTGTGAGGAGACAAGATGGACGACCGCTCGAAGCATGACCATCCGGGCTGGGAGGCGCTCGTGGCCGAAGCCCGAGAGCGTGCCCGCTCGCGACAGGCCCTCATGGTCGAGCGCTTCGGCCTGTCGGGGGATGTGCAGTACGAGTGGTCGATGGACGACGCGCGGATCACGTGGCGGCGTGACGCAAAGGTGTTCCTCACCGGCCGACTCACGATGATCGGCAGTGTCAGCCTCGCCCAGCAGACCTGGCTGTGGTCCTGGGCGAACGAGTCACTGCCGCACGCTGTCCTGGGCGACATCGAACGGGTGCGGCAGTTCGGTGAGGAGAACGATTTTCCCGTCCTGCCATGGCCGGGCTTCGGCTATCAGCCCGAACTGGTGGCGGAGGCGCGGCTGGTCGCGGCTTCCGTGCTCGACGCCGAGGGGCTGTGGGCTGAGTCGACGGACGACGTACAACTGCACTTCATGGTCCATGACCTGGTGCCCGTCGCCGACGGGCAGTGACGGTCACGGACGATCAGGCCGACACGTGCGTGCGGGGGCGGATCTGAGGGAGGAGACTTCATGGTGAGCTCAGCAGACACGCCATACCTCACCTGGAGTCGTCGATGACCGTTCGCCGTGTCATGCCCGTCGTCCAGTCGGACGCGATGCAGGGGAGCCGGGAGTTCTACGGCCTGCTGGGGTTCCAGGAGGTCATGGATCTCGGCTGGATCGTCACGCTTGCCCCACCGTCCACTCCGGCGGCCCAGGTCAGCTTCATGACCAGCGACAGGACCGCTCCGGTCACGCCGGACATGAGCGTGGAGGTGGATGACGTGGACGCGGCGTACGCGGTCATGCGCAACAGCGGCGCGGAGATCGTGCATCCGTTGCGGGACGAGGAGTGGGGTGTGCGGCGGTTCTTCGTCCGCGACCCCAACGGCCGAGTGGTCAATGTGCTGAGCCACCGCTGACAACGCCTGCACGTGCCTTCGCCCCGGTGCTACCGGAACTGTTCCATCGGCGTGCGCCGGCCGGAGCGGAAGTCGATCAGGGCGGCACTGATGTCGAGTGCCGAGCCGAAGAAGAGAACCGACCGGTCGGCCGCCACGAGGATCGTCCCACCGCCGCGCACACGGTGAACGACCGCCACCGCGTCGTCCTCAGGCAGCAGCACGTGACCGAGATCCGCGTCCGGAGCGATGCGGCGGTACAGCGCCTCGCCGAACTGCAGGAGACGCCGCTGCTCGGGAGTGCCCGGCGGTGCGTCCGCGGCCTTCTGCGGTCGTGACCCGGTCATCCGTGTGTCCTGTCGTCGTCGCGGTTCGCCGAAAGTTCCGCGATGAGTTCCGGGTCACGCATCCCGGGCAGGGCATATCCCTCGGCCTCGTCCCACGGGACGTCGAGGTCGTCCAGGTGCACGCGCCACTCCGCATCCGGCACGGCTCTGCGCAGTTCGGTCACGGAACCCAGCACATGGGCGATCACCGGCACCAGACGAGCGGGGTCGAGCGGCATCTTGGTGGACCCGGCGACGATCTCCTCCGGTCCGGCCGTGTGCCCGTCGTACACGTACAGGCTTTCCTCGTCGTCGTACGGAAACGACGCCATGTGCGCTGCGACGACGCGCGCGACCGATGCTGATTCGGCCTCGGTCAACGGTGTCGTGCGGTGCGCGTTGTAGTAGAGGGAGACGCTCATGGCCGAAGCGTACGGCGGGGGTGTGACAGCGCCGTCCGAGCGCCGGGGCGGGCCCCCGGGGCCCTCCCTCCCCCGGACCGATACCGTCCGGGCGCCCAACAGTCCGTACCCGCCGGTAACCACCCGCACCCACCCGTACCGGGCCGTGACTGAGCCGTCGGTGAGACACGCTCGCGACGGGCCCGGAGTTCGACCTCGGCCGCGGCGGATTCGGCGGGCAGTGCGGGAAGGAGGGTGAGGGCGGCATCGAGGAGTGCGGCCGACGCCCGCGGGTCGTCCCGGACCGCCCGCAACAGTGCGTCGGGATTCATCGGGGCCAGTTGGTGGCGCCAGGTGGGGTGGGCGTGCGACGCCGCGTAGTGGGCGGTGAGAGTCTCGACGGCGGACAGTTCGGCTCCGCAGCGACGCAGAAACACCGCCAGGCCGTACTGGTTGATCACCTCGCAGATCTGTGCGGCGTCGGCCCGGTTGCTGTGGCGCGCGGCGTGGACCTCGTAGACCACGGCGTACACGAGTGCGTGCTCCCGTTCCGTGCGCGGCACCGGAAACGGACTGTCCCTCCACAGCGCATCCACGTCGGCCGGGCGGACGTGGGGCCGACGCCCCGTGGCGGTGGTGGCGGAGAGGATCGTCAGGCGAACGGCACCGAGCGCGACGGCGTCCTGCGAGAGCGAGCGTGCGTACCGAAGGCCTTCGCTCGCCACCGGCTCGGTCTCCCGGCAGGCTGCCCGCACCTGAGCGACCGTCGGCCCGTCGGTCCACGCGAACGTCCACGCGCGCGCGGAGCCGGACCATACGGCCTCCACCACCCCATGCCGATGGGGGGCGAGGTCGAAACGGTCGGTGAGCGTACGGGCCAGTCGGCGAAGGCGCTTCGCGCGGTCGGAAGCCATGAGGCCTCAGTATCCACCAGGGCCTCGAACGATCACGTCGCAGGCCTCCAGGTCCCCGAAGCTGCGGCGGGGTGGCCGACCAGCGTCGGCGCCGCTCCGGCACCCGTGCGGAACGGGACGAACGGCTCGTGCAACGGCGCCTTCACGCCTCGTCGTTCGGCGTGGCGGCAGCCCGCCGAGGTCGAGTGGCGTCGGCCAAGGCACGAGTGACGCTGCGGCTGCTTGACGAGTGCTGAAGGTCCCAGTTCACTCTCTGAAAGGGGGGCATATGTGGACCACTGTCATTGCTGTCTTGGGGACCCTTCTCGGCGCAGTCGTCGCTGGTGTCATCCAGCATCAGACCGCTCGCGCAGGCCGTGTCCAGGACCGCGCGGAGACGCTGCGGCGGGAGCAGTTCGATGCCATTGCTGCGCTGGCTGCCTGCGCGACTGAGCACCGTCGCGTCCTGCACGCGCAGCAAGACTTCCAACGCCCTGGTCATACGACGGATCAGGAGTATCTGGCCAGCCTGAAAGCGGAGAGGTACGCGACGCGGTCAGCGACGACAGCTCAACTCGTCCGGGTCCAGCTACTCATCCTCGACCCAGCCATGAGGCAGGCAGCCGCCGACCTGGTGACCTCTACATACAACCTCCGAGACCTGACTGACGCCGACGACATCGAGGCCCACCGCCTAGCAGCCGTGGCCGCGCACAACACCTTCGTGGACACCGCTGCCGCGTATCTCAACCATTCGTGAGGCTTCTGACGCCGGCGTCTTCTCCGCGGCGGACGAATGCGCTGCACGATCCGGCGGCGTCGCAACCAGTTCCGGTGTCCTGTTGCCGGTGGCTCGGCAGCCGGGCGCAGCATGCCATCGCCTCCCGGAAGCCGGTGGCGTCCTGGGTGCCCAGGCTGCCGATCGACACAGCGCCGTGCTCGAAAGAGGTCGAGGGCGCGAAGCACGATCCGCGGCCGGCCCTTCTCCACCGTGCGGACGCCAACCTCGATCGTTTGTGGTTCCCCGGCAGTTCCGTTGAACGCGATTCGCCCCGTCCGGCCGCGTGGGCACGACCTCGCGAAGCGTGTCACGCACTCGGTCCCCCGCTTCCTCCGGCCGCTCGACGGCCTCTCAGGGCAATACACCTAGGCCGCCGGGCGGCGCGTGGTGTGCCCCTGACGCGCCGCTGTGCGCAGGGCCGCGATGACGGCCGTGGTCGTCGGGTTCGCGCTTTCCGTGTGGCGCGTCGCGGCGAACAACAGGCGCAGGATCGGGCGATCCTCGATGGGAGCCGTGCGGATTCCGGGTGTTGCCGGGTCGATGGCCGTCCGCGGTACGAGTGCGGTGGCGAGGCCGGCCCGTGCGAGGGTGAGCTGGGCGCCGGTGTCGGCGGTGATGTAGCGCGTCGTGGGGGTGAAGCCGGCCTGGTGGCAGGCGTGCAGGATGGCCTGACCGCAGTCCGTGGTCGGTGGGGGCACGGCGAGGGTGTGCGCGGCCAGATCCCTTAGGGCGACTGGCCGTTCGTCGCCCTGGTCGGCCGCGGTGACGACGAGCAGCGGATCGTCGAGCAGCGGGGAGATCTCGACGCCCCTGGGTGGGGCGTCGGGCATGTGGTGATACCGCTGTCCCAGCACCACGTCGACGGTGCCGAGGGTGAGTTCCCGCAGTTGCGCCTGGTCGGTGACGAGGCACGTCACGATGAGCTGCGGGTGGTGTGAGCCCAGTGCGGTCAGTGCGGGGCCCACGATCCTGGAGACGGTCGACGGCAAGGCGGCCAGGGTGGCGGTGGTGCCGACCGTGCCTTTGACCGCCGCGAGGGCGCTCTCGGCCTCCTGTACGGCGGCCAGGATCCGGTCGGAGTGCTCGAGGAGCACCCGGCCCGCCTCCGTCAGTGCCACCGTTCGCCCGTCGGGGCGCAGCAACTCCACTCCCACCTCACGCCGCAGCGCGGACAACTGCTGGGACACGGCACCGGGGGACAGGGCCAGTGACTGGGCGGCCGCCGCGATGGAGCCGCGGGCGGCGACGGTTTTGAGCATGTGCAGACGGCGGACATCCAGCATGACCCGAGACCTTACTCGATAGATTCCCTAAAGGGTTTCATCAGGATTAACCCCCTTGACCTATTGGGTCTTGGTGGGCGACCTTCGGCGCATGGAGATCTTCGACTGCATCGCCGCGGTTGCCCGGCCCATCCACGACTTCGGTGACGAGTTCATGTCCGACGAGGCGACCGCCGCCGTGGGTCTGCGTGCCGGCTTTCCCCCTGGGCGCGGCTTCTACTGCCGCGGCCGGTTCGGAGTGCTCGGCGAGGCATCGGTCTCGGTGGTCCAGGCGGTGCAGGGCTTCCTCGGCCCCCACCTGGTTACTGCGGGCTGGCTCGCGGGACGGTCCGTGATGCCGGCGGAGGAAGCCGCCGCCCTGTATGCACAGGCCGTCCGGACGTGGGGGCGCGCCAACATCCCCGCCGATGTCGACGTGGAGCACTTCAACCGCTTGGCACAGCAGCTGATCGACGCCGCCGACGCCGACGCACTGCCTCTGTTCGCCGGCTGGCGCGCGCAAGCCTGTCCCTCCGACGACCCGGTCGGTGCGGCCATGCAGCGCATCCACGTACTGCGGGAACACCGTGGCGCCTGTCATCTCGCGGCGGTGCGCCTGTGCGGGCTGAGCGCCCGAGCGGCAATGGTCATCAACCTCGGCGACGAGCAGGCAACCCACTACGGATGGCAAGGTCCACATTCCGTGGCCGCAGCCCTGATCCCCCGACGGCAGCGTGCCGAGCAGGTCACCGATGAGCTGCAGGCGCCGCTCTACGCCGCACTGACCGACCGGCAACGCACCGAATTCGCCCAGCTCGTCGACGGGTTGACCGAGTTGACCGCCTCCTCTCCGACCCCATGACCGGAGGTCGTTGACAAGTGGCGGCGGTGGGCGGCCGGCTGTCCGCGCGTCGCTGACGTCACCCGGCTCACCGTCTTCCAGCTACCCGCCTGCCCACCCGACCCGCACCCGCAGGACGGCATGTGGTCGCTGGTCGAACGCGGCCTCGGCAGCTTCGCCGCAGCCGACCTCGCCCAGATCAGCCGGGCTGTGAGGTGCAGATCAGCCGGGCTGCGAGGTGCAGACAAGCAGAACCAGTACCGGCCGCCGCGCGTAGTAACGCAGGGTCTGGATGTTCACCCCTGCCGCGGCGGCGACCTGCCCGCTGCGCAGACCGTTGCCCCGCGGCACATCCCGGCCGGCCGCTGCGGCGGCCCGCTCCTGGGCGGCGTCCAGCACCGCCTCGTGCGCGGCGTCGACCTCGATGCGCAGACGGATCTCTCCCGGGCCGGGACTCACAGTGAAGGTGAAGAACGAGCAGCAGCCGCTCTCCCGGGCCCCAGGTCTCGCACCGTCTCCTCCGTACCCTCACCGCCGGCCGGCGCCGGCTCCAGCCGTAGCCGGTCCGGCCGGGAAGAACCGAGCAGCCGCTCGGCGAACAGTGCGTCGAATTCCGCGACCCGCAGCGGCTGCTCGGTGGTGGGCAGCGGGCAGGACGGCGGTACCCGGGCCGTCATCGTGACCACTCCCGTCGGAGGTGTCTGCGCACGTGCGGGCGGGACGTATCCGAGGCTGAGCCTGTACCGCGGTACCGGTTGCAAGCCTGGTCGGCGGCCACGTTTCAGCAGCAGTCGCAGCCGGGGCTGCAGCCGCACGCACCGGCCTCGGCACCGGCCTTCGGAGCCACGGCAGCGGTGGACGGTGCGCAGCAGCCCTTGCCCTGCCAGGCGTCGCGGCCTTCCTTGGCGGCGATGACGGCGATGACGAGGGCGGCGATCGGGTCGGCCCAGGACCAGCCGAGCGTGGCGTTGAGGACCAGTCCCACCAGGAGCACAGCAGACAGGTAGGTGCAGAGCAGGGTCTGCTTGGAGTCGGCGACCGCGGAGGCGGAGCCGAGTTCGCGTCCGGCCTTGCGCTGGGCGAAGGAGAGGAACGGCATGATCGCCAGCGACAGGGCGGCGATGACGAGTCCGGGGACGGAGCGTTCGGCTTCGGCGGTGCCGGTCAGAGCGCGGACGGCGTCGAAGGTGACGTAGGCGGCGAGCGCGAAGAACGAGACCGCGATGATCCGCAGGGTGATCTTCTCCCGGGCCTCGCGCACGGCGTGCTCGCGGGCGAGGAACTGCCAGGCGACCGCGGAGGCGGAGGAGACCTCGATGACCGAGTCCAGGCCGAAGCCGATCAGGGCGGTGGAGGAGGCGACCATGCCGGCGGTGATGGCGACGACCGCCTCGATGACGTTGTAGGTGATGGTCGCGGCGACCAGCAGCCGTATGCGCTTGGCGAGCGCCTCGCGACGGGCCGGGGGTGGCCCGAGGGATATGGATATCCCGGCGGTCATCAGCAGCAACCCTCGGTCTCGGCGTCGGTGCACGTGCGGTCGGTCTCGACGGCCACCACGGCGGTCCGCAGGTCGTCCAGGGCGTGGCCGAGGCGTTCGTCGGCGAGCTCGTAGCGGGTGCGGCGACCATCAGGGGTGGTGACGACCAGGCCGCAGTCGCGCAGGCACGCCAGGTGGTTCGACAGCCGGGTACGAGAGATCCCGAGCGCGTCGGCAAGGTCGGCCGGGTAGGCGGGGGCCTCGCGCAGGGCGAGCAGGATGCGGCAGCGGATCGGGTCGGCGAGCGCCCGTCCGAACCGGGCCAGCACCTCGATGTCGGAGGCAACAGTCAGCATGGCACGACGATACATCGCACCTTGAATTCAGGAAACCCTGTACTGAGGGCCTAGGTGAGACCCCTGGGGTACGGCTCACGAGTGGACTGCGCGCCGGGGTGTCAGCGGCGGGAGTTCTCGCGCGGTAGCGGCAAGTCGTACGCGAAAGTCGTCGACGGTGGTGCCGTCGGTGTGGACGGCCCGGCCTCGCGACCGACCGGACAGGCGGCCGACGCTCGGAGCCGCAGGGCCGCGGGCGGACACTCCCGCCACGTCGCACTCCGGGCGGGCAGGCTCGTGACCGCGGACCTGGCCCGATTGTCGGTGAACTCGGATCATGGGCCCAGATGACAACGCAAAGCCGGGCCATCCCCCTTGGGCAGGACCGAGTGCCGCACGTCCTACGGGTGTTGCTTGGTGTGAGGCGTGTCGGTGAGTACAGATGGCGGGGCGAGCGTGCGGGTTTCGTGCCGGTCCCGGTGGGTGCCGGTGCGGCTGACCATGCGGCTCGGCGCGGCAGGCAGGCGCTGACGTATCCCCTTGCATGGGGAAACTGATCGGTGTACCTTATTGGAAACCGATCGGTTTCCTCGCTGGTGCAAGGACTGGTGCGTGGTCACCCCCTCGGCCTCCCTATCCGAATCACCTGTCCGCAGCGGGTCACACAAAAGGAAGCTGACGAGATGCCCAGCCCAGAGCTACGTCCCACGATTCACATCCCGGGGACCACCAGCCACACCATCGCCCCACGCGCAGGAGGTCACAGCCACGAGGGAACGTTGCGCTACCTCAAGGCGGGCACCGGCGCTCCCGTAGTCCTGCTGCACACCGTGCGCACCCAGGCCGAGCACTTCCGCTCCCTCATCCCCCTGATTTCGGACCGGTACACCGCGTACGCCCTCGACCTGCCGGGGATGGGCTACTCCGAGATCGTGCCGGGCGCGTCGTACGACGAGCCGGCCATGCGCGCGGGCGTCAAGCGGCTTCTCACCGAACTCGACCTCCGTGACGTGACCCTGGTCGGGGAGTCCATGGGGGCGGTGCTCGCCCTGACCACCGCGGCCGATCTGCCGGAGCGGGTACGGCGCGTCGTCGCGGTCAACACCTACGACTTCCCCGGCGGGATCATGCGGTCCAGTCTCCTCGCCCGTGTGGTGGTCAGCGGTGTCCTCGCTCCGGGGGTGGGCCCAGTGGTCGCCGGGGTGGAGCCCAAGGCCGCCCTCCGCAGGATCCTGTGGGGCGGGCTGGGCGACAAGGCCGCTTTGCGGGCGGACTACGTCGACGAACTCCTCCAGGTGGGCAGCCGCCCCGGCTATCCGACCGTCGCCAGGGCCGTGTACCAGAGCCTGCCCAGTCTCATCGCCGCCCGCTCGCGCTACCCCGAGGTCAAGGCCCCCGTTCACCTCGTCTACGGGCAGACGGACTGGTCCCGCCCCTCGGACCGGGAAGCCGACAAGCAGCTGCTGCCTGCCGCCGAGTTCACGCAGGTGCCGGGAGCGGGCCACTTCATCGCTCTGGAACGGCCCGGCATCCTCGCCGCTCTGTTGAACGCTGCGGCGTGACCGCCACCCGACGTCCCTGCGCGCAGCAGAGGAACGTGCATGATCGAAGCGCCGTCGAGACCATGTGCAGTGGATCGCGTGGTAGTGAATCGCATCGTCGGCGGGCTGGCAGATGATCAGGGCTCCCGCCTAGTGCGCTGGATGCACCTGGCGTCACCTGGGCTTTGCCCTCGGGTGGGCCCGCAGCGTCCCGACGGACACACCGGTCGGCGACTGTCGGCCTCCGCCCTCGCTGTGTTGCTCTCACGCGTCCTCTTCGCCGAGGCGGTCGACTGCCCAGGGGAGGAGTTCCTTGGCCACCGCGAGGCTGAACGGCCTGGCCAGCACACGGAGTTCGGAGCAGGCGTCAGGACCGAGCGTGTCATAGGGGAGGGCGGACAGCCTGTCGGTGGTGTGCTCGATCTCCGCCCTTCGCCGCGCGCCCTCCTCCGTCAGGGCCAGTTGGGGTCCTTCGTCGAGCCATCCACGCTCACGCAGGTTCCGCACGGCCTGTTCCCACTGCTCCGGCGTCCACGCACGCGAGTTGCGCAGCACCCCTGCGTCGATGTCGCCTGTCGCGGCGTGCGTGACGAGCGCCTCGATCCCGCTCAGCCCGGCGGTCAGCAGTGCTGCCACGTGACCGTCGCCACGGAACTCCCGCAGCAGCGTCTGCGCGTGCCAGAGGACGAGGTGGGGTGCGCTCGGCCACGGAAGTGCGGCGTGCGCGGCGAAGAGGGGCCGGCCCTGAGGATGAAGCAGGGTCACTTCAGCCGCGATGCGGGCCAGTTCCGCCGCGCGGGCCAACGCCGGTGAGGAGACCTCCGCGCCGAGGACGCGGCGGAGCGTGGTATCGATCCCGGTGAGCCGGGCGGCGGCGAACCGCTGCGGCGTGGCGGCTTCCCACGCCGCGGGTATGGCTCGGCGCACCACTTGGGGATTGAAGTTGTAGAACGTGGCGATGACCAGATCCGCCGGAGCGGCACCGAACGCGGCGGAGCGGGAGGCGAAGTACCCCGTCCTGGCGTCCACGCCCAAGTCGGCGTAGAGGCCCGCGGCTTCGGGTGAGAAGTAGACAGCCCCGTGGTAGGGCTCGAGAACCTTCCAAGTCCTGCGCGCGAGGGCCAGGCTGTCGCGGTCCGCGTTCTGCGTCATGAGCGGCTCTCCGTGCTGTGGGGGATGAGACGTCGCTGTTCATCGAGCACATGGCGGTACGCGGGGGACAGCCCGTTCGTACCGTCTGGTCGGTACGCTATCGGAGAGCGGCCCTGGCGACTACTGCTCTGCAACCACCCGTCGCCGGAGCGCGACGCCTGCGCCCGCCGCGGGTTTCGTTGCTGTGCCGTCCCTGACTGTCGGCGCCATCGCCGCCCAGATCCGAGAGGCCGGCAGCGTCGTCCCAGCGGGGCGGGGTCACTGCGATGCTGACGACGGTAAACACGTTCGTACCGCGCCTCCTGACCACCCTCTTCTCTTCAGTGGCGACACGGCTGTCGCGAGTGGCGGTTACATGGCTGCCGTCTGGGCCCCGCTGCCCCTTTTGCGCCACGGTGACCTGGCCGGACGCGAGCGGGCACAGTGGCGGCGCCGCCGGAGCGGTCGGGATCGGCGGACGGCCACTCTTGCGCCGGGAGTTGTTCATGGACCGCAGCTCGCCGGGTCGCCGAGACCCTGGTGCGCGCGGTGGCGGCTGGGCAGGCTAGTTTGCTCGGGTGAGTCTCCTTGATGATGTGGCTGAGCGCGACGGCTGGCGCTGCTGGGTGTGTGACGGACCCGTCGACCCCGACAAGTCGGTGAACGACCCGCAAGGGCCCAGTGTCGACAGCCGTACCGCCGACCGGAAGGCCAAGGTCGCCGAGCGGCTCGCGCACCGCGGGTGCAACACCCGCAAGGGCGCGGTCACGGCGGTCATCGCCTGGCCGGACCACCTGTACGTAGTAGAACCCGCGCCGCTGATCACCGTTGCCGCGAGGCTGGAGCGCAAGGGGGGCCGCGAGATGGTGGGCCGTTGTCCGACCAGGCAGGACGCCCAGGAAGCGGCGGATTGGCTGGTGGACAGGTTCTCGCGGCTGGTACCGGGGCTGCCGGTGACCGCCGGCATCGAGGCGGGCGGCGGCCAGTTCCTCGTCATCCTGACCGCCGGCCGCCGCTGACCAGGAATTACCAGCGCATACTCGCGTCGAGGTGAGCCGGCGGCCACATCGGCTTGTCCTGGGCCGAGTTGACCCACGAGGGCCCGTAGTGGGCTGCGGTTCGTGACCGGCGGGGCGGCCGGGCCTGTCACCAGGGACGGGGGCCGGGCCGCCGCGCCGGGGACCATAGTGGGGTGGACGGAATCCGAGGCGCCCGTCGACCCGGAACTCCTCGGCATGGGCCGCCCACCGGACGAAGGCAGCCGGCGCCGACTTCACCGCCGGACCGCGCATGAGGGTGGAGGGCGCGGCGCCGTGGGACTCAGGCCCCCACCCACCCGTGGTGGCGGAGCCGGCTTCGCGTGAGCCGCCGGCCGGAGCCGAGGCCTGTGTCAGGCCCTGTCATAGATGGACGTACCTGCGCACCCGCACGCTCCGGGTGGTAGGTCAGCCCGAGGCGCTGCTGCGCCGGGCGTAGGCGCGGGCGGCGCGGGCACGGTCGCCGCAGCGGGTGGAGCACCAGTGCCGCCGGCCGTGGGTGCGCAGAAGGAACCGGTCGCAGGGTGGTGAGCCGCAGGCGGCGAGGATGCCGGCGTCGGAACCGGTGAGCAGGTCGGCGGCGTCGGCGGCGAGGGTCGCCAGGGCGTGGTTGACGGCCCGGTCGGTGGGGTGTGCCTGGACGCGGCGAAGCCCGCGGGCCCCGTCCCAGGCGAGGAGGGGTGCGGTGGGCACGGCCGTGAGTGCCTCGTTCACGGCGTGCAGGGTTTCCTCGGGAGGAGCGGTCGCGTCGACGCGGGCGGCGAACAGGGCGCGTACGTGGGCGCGCAGCGTGCGCATCCGTTGTGCGCACACGTCGTACAGCTTTACGTCCGGGGTGGTCAGGTCGTGGGCGGCGAGCCAGCGCATGGCGGATTCCGGGGTGGCGAGCAGGTCGTAGCTCTGGCCGGCGGGCAGGGTCGCGGCGGTGTCGGCGAAGTCCAGCGAACGGTAGCGGTCGGCGCCCGGAGCTGGGGGCAGAGCGCTCTGCGTCGTCTCGGTGGCCAGGGTGTCGCCCATGCCTGTCATGGTAGCGCTTGCAATTTTCCGTGATGCCTGCCTAGCCTGGCTCACGTTAAATACAAAAGTTTTTCGTGAGAAGCGGAGACGTGATGTCCCAGCTCGACGCCGGTCAGTTCCCGGTCCGCACCTTCGGTGGTCCTACCGCTCTGTTCGAGTACGGCGGTCTGCGCTTCCTGACCGATCCGACCTTCGACGACCCCGGCGACTACCCCTCGGCCGGCCCGACGCTGACCAAGACCGCCCCTTCCGCCGCCGCACCCGCCGACCTCGGCCCCCTCGACGTGGTCCTGCTCTCTCATGACGAGCACGCCGACAACCTCGACACGTCCGGCCGGGCCCTGCTCGCCGACGTCCCTCTCACCCTGACCACCCCCGGCGGCGGCGAACGCCTCGGGGAGAAGGCCAAGGGCCTGGCGGACTGGGAGACGGTCGAGCTGGAGCGCCCCGGCGGCGGCACCGTCACCGTCACCGCTGTTCCCGCCATCCACGGCCCAGGTCCGCGCGAGGAGGTCGAGCCCTTCACCGGCCAGGTCGTCGGCTTCATCCTGACCGGTGAGGGCCTGCCGACGGTCTACGTCAGCGGCGACAACGCCTCCCTCGACGCGGTCAAGGAGATCGCCGAGCGTTTCGCCCCCGTGGACACCGCCGTCCTGTTCGCGGGCGCACCCCGCTTCCCCGTGCTCTTCGACGGCAACCCGCTCGTCCTGGACAGCGTCCAGGCTGCCGAGGCCGCCCGCATTCTCGGCGCCCGCCGTGTCGTCCCGGTCCACCACGACAGCTGGGCCCACTTCACCGAAGGCCGCGAGGAGCTGGAGGCCGCCTTCGCCGCCGCCGGCCTGGCCGACCGCCTGGACCAGGACTGGGCGCGGCACGCCTGAGCCAGAACTGCCACCCCGAAAACCGAGACCTCCTGCCGGGTTCGGGGCCAGACTCGGTGGCCACGCGTACGCCGTGACCCGGTGTGGTCAGACGGTCAGGCGGTCATCCGGTCGATCGGCCGGTCGGTGCCGCGGGAGCGGGTCAGCGCCCGGAGGCCGAGGAGTACGGCGCCCAGCCCCAGCGGGACTGCGACGATGGCGCCGACGAGCCCGTTACCGGTGCCGGGACCGCCGCTGGAGGTGGCCAGGTGCAGCACCGCGAGGGTCGTACCGGCCAGACCCACCGAGATGGCCGCCATCCCGCCGGTGCGCGCGTCGCCGATGCCGATCCGGCCGCCGGCGCGGGCCAGGGCCAGCCAGCCGATGGCCAGGCCGATCAACCCTACCCCCAGGGCCAGGTTGGCCCCGGTCCGCCCGTCGCCGATGATCCCGCCCTCGGCGGCCACCATCAGCGCTGTCGAAGCACTCATGCCGCTCTCCTCCTTCTCCGTCGCTGCCTGCGAGGCTCATGTGGCTTCAGCATGCGTGTCGGCCCCCAGTCGATCGTCCAGCAGACGCAGGCACTTTCCGCTGCCGCCGCCGCGGCATCCGGATACCGCGGATGCGGCAGGCGGCGCGGCGGTACCGCACACGCGGTAGCCGACCCTCGTCCAAGAGCCGGACGCGCCCACAACCGCACCCGGTTACGGTGCACCCATGGACAAAGGACGGTTCGCTGTCCCGGCCCGGGTCACCGACTGGGCGATCGCTGTGGGTGTGGCGGCGCTGCTGCTGGGCACCGGCCTGTCCGGGCCGCCCCCGGCCGGGAGCCGCGAGTTGCTCGGCTCCGTGCTGCTGGCGGCCGGCGGGCTGGCACTGGCCGCGCGGCGCCGGGCGCCGCTCGTGGTCCTGGCCGTCACCGGGCTGTCCGCGGTGGGCTGTCTGGCCGCCGGGTTCGAGGTGCTCGCCGTCTCCTACCTGGTCGCCGTCTACGGGGCGGTACGTGCCGGGCACCGCGCCGTCGCAGTGGTCGCATCCGTGGGCCTGGTGGTCGTGCTCCACCTCACCGCCCTTGTCTTCCACGACGGGTCCGCGCGCGAGGTCGTGGCGCAGGCCCGGAACACCCTCGAGATCGCCTGGCTGATCGCCGCCTTCGCCGCGGGGGAGGCGGTCCGGCAGGCCGAACGGCGAGCGGACGAGGCCGAGCGCACCCGCGAGGAGGCTGCAGGGCGCCGGGCCGACGAGGAGCGGCTGCGCATCGCGCGGGAGCTGCACGACTCGCTCACCCATCAGATCTCGGTCATCAAGGTGCAGTCCGAGGTCGCCGTCCACGTGGCACGGCGGCGGGGCGAGCAGGTGCCGGAGGCCCTGCTGGCGATCCAGGAAGCCGGCCGGGAGGCCAGCCGGGAGCTGCGCGCGACCCTTGAGGCGCTGCGCGACGACGACACCACCCCGCCGCACGGACTCGACCACATCTCGAACCTGGTGCAGGGGTTCCGAACAACCGGCCTCGACGCGACGCTGACGATCGAAGGACATCCGCACGCCGTGACGGCCGCGGTGGGCCGTACCGCCTACCGGATCGTTCAGGAGTCGCTCACCAACGTCGCCCGGCATGCCGCCGCAACCACCGCCTCGGTGCTCATCGACTACCGGCAGGACGCCCTCGCCATCCGCGTCGACGACAACGGAGAGGCCACCCCGCACCCCGCGCCGACGCCCGGCCTCGGGCTGCTCGGTATGCGCGAACGCGTCACCGCCCTGGGCGGCCGATTGCGTACCGGGCCGCGCGGCGCCGGCGGCTTCACCGTCCAGGCCGAACTGCCCACGAACGGAGCGCCGTGATCCGGGTCCTGCTGGTCGACGACCAGCCGCTCATCCGCAGCGGCTTTCGCGCGCTGCTCGACCTCGAAGACGACATCGAGGTCGTGGCCGAGGCCGCCGACGGCCAAGAGTGCCTGGCACTCGTCAAGGAGCAGCTGCCCGACGTCGTGCTCATCGACATCCAGATGCCCGTCATGAACGGCATCGAAGCGACCCGGCGCATCGCCGCGGACCCGGCCCTGGTCGGCGTACACATCGTCGTACTGACCAACTACGGTTTGGACGAGTACGTCTTCGACGCGCTGCGTGCCGGAGCCGCCGGGTTCCTCGTCAAGGACATCGTGCCTGAGGACTTCCTGCACGCCGTACGTGTCGCCGCCCGCGGCGACGCCCTGCTCGCGCCCGCGATCACCCGCAAGCTCATCGACCGGTACGTCACCCAGCCGCCCCCCACCCACGCCGGCAGCGGGCTGGAGGAGCTGACCAGGCGCGAACGCGAGGCAGTCGCCCTGGCCGCGCGGGGCCTGTCCAACGACGAGATCTCCGACCGCCTGGTTATCAGCCCGTTGACCGCCAAGACCCATATCAACCGGGCCATGGCCAAGCTCCACGCCCGTGATCGCGCCCAGCTCGTGGTCCTTGCCTATGAATCCGGTCTGGTAGCCCCGCGCAACTCCTGACCCCAGCGCGTGCCCGTACGCGGCCGGGTTCCTGAAGAGGCACGACGGGGCGGCGCGCTGGTAGAGGTCGATGTAAGGGGCGAAGCGCTCCGGGCTGCCGCCGGTGATGGCGATCATGGGCGGGAAGCCGTAGTTCGCGGTGCGGATGACCGACTGGGGCGAGCCGCCGACACCGACCCACGTGGTCAGGTGCCCGGAGTCGGTCTTGCGGAAGACGTCGGCGTCCTGCAGTGGGGCGCGTGTGGTGCCGCTCCAGGTGACGGGCTTCTCCTCCAGCAGCTCGGCGAAGAGCTCGGTCTTCTCCTCGAACAGGACGTCGTGGTCGGCGAGGTCGTACCCGAACAGGGGGAAGGACTCGGTGAAGGAGCCGCGTCCGAGGATGATCTCCGCCCGGCCGTTCGAGAGCGCGTCCACGGTCGAGAACCGTTGGAACACGCGGACCGGGTCGTCCGCACTCAGGACGGTCACTCCGGAGGAGAGGCCGATCCGCTGAGTGCGGGTGGCGATGCCGGCCAGTACGGTCTCCGGGGTCGAGATGGCGTACTCGGGGCGGTGGTGCTCGCTGAGGGCGATGACGTCGACGCCGGTCTCCTCCGCGAGCACGGCCTCCTCGACGACCTGCCGGATGGCTCGGGCGTCGGAGGTCGGCATGCAGACATGGCTGGGTTCCTTCATGCGTAGGTGCTGCACCGGCGGGGCGGCTTCCGGGCCAATGGTTGACGCATCAAGTGAGGCGGCCTTTATTTGATGTGTCAACAAAAAAGGGGGGCGCTGGAAAGGGCTCCGGCGGAGGCTTGGGTGAGCGAGGAGAGGCCGACGCCCCGCCGGCCTGGCCCGCTGGACCGATGGCAGGGTGCTGATCGCCGCTGGTTCCCACCTTCCGGCGCTGGCGCCGGATGGACGCGAGGTGCCGGTCACGCAGGTCAACAGCGTCCACGTCTTCCCCGCGGTCGGGCTGGCCGTGGCCGGCTGCCGAGCCATCCGGGTGACCGGCCCATGATGGTGACGGCGGCGCGGGCCGCGGGGGAGTGCCCGGTACGAGCGGACGCCGACGGGGGTGACCCCCTCCTGCCCCCGCCTGCGGGCAGGAGGGACGTGGCCCAAGAGATGTCATGGCCGACGGGTTCGCCTTCGTCCAACTTGGTGACCCATCAACACATCTACACTCGCTTGTATGGATGACGGAGTGCGTTGGTTGACGGCAGAGGAGCAGCGCGCCTGGCGGGGCTTTGTCCGGTTGCACGAGCGGCTGGGCGGCCGACTGTCGCGCCTGCTGCAGAGCGAGTCGAACGTGTCGGCCGCGGATTTCGCGGTGTTGGTCAATCTGACCGATGTACCGGATGGGCGGCAGCGCTACCAGGATCTGGGCCGGGCGCTCGAGTGGGAGAAGAGCCGGATGTCCCACCACATCGCGCGTATGGCCGGGCGGGGGCTCGTCGTGCGTGAGGAGTGCCCCGAAGACGCGCGGGGAGCGTTCGTGGTGATCACGGATGCGGGGCGGTCGGCGGTCGAGGCGGCGGCTCCGCGGCATGTGGAAACGGTGCGGGAGCTGTTCCTGGACCATGTGACGCCGGCGGAGCTGCGGATGCTGGCCGACATCTCCGAACGGGTGGTGGCGAAGCTGGACGAGGACCCCGCCGGCTGATCGGCCGACCTCGGTGCTGCCGGCAGCAAGGGGGTCCTGAGATTGTCCTGGAGCCGGGCCTGCGAGCCGGAGGCCCTTCCAGACGGGCGGGGACTGGATCGTCGATGGGCGCGCCTCGTTTCGAAAGGGGAACGGTTCCTTCCCGGTCGTGCTTGCCGCCACGCTCGATGCACTGATGCTTGATGCTGTTCCTGGCCCCGTCCCGCACCGGCACCGCCCGATGCCTCGTACCGAGGCGGCGGCGGACGGCTGAACCTTGATCCGCGTGGCGACTCGGGATCCGTCGCGCGGTACCGAAGCCGAGTCGTGCCGGGCCGGCTGTGCGCCCCAACGTCTGCTCGGTGAGCCTGCGCACCTTCTCGGACGGGAGGTCCGGGTGCGTCGAGGTGGCTGGGCTCACGCCCATACGGCCGGCTGAGCCGGCATGCGGGTATGTGCGTCAGGGGTTTTCGAGGCACCCCGATCACCACCGTTGCGGGGGAGCAGGGCGCCACCGGTCTGGCGCTCTCGCCCGACGGCGGCACGCTGTACGCGGCGCTGGCGGACGGCGGCGCGACGCTCACCGAGACCGCCCGCTGGTCCGCCGGCGCGGGCGGGCTGGGCGGACGAGCCCTCGGGTGGCTTTCGTACAGACCGGCACCGCCGGCACGTCTGGAGCCGGGCGACGGCAACGAGCTCTCGGACGGCTTTGGCCGCGGGGCCGATTCCGGGTAGCTACCCGCCTGGCATGGAGCTGGGTGGAGCGGGTTGGGGCCGTCGATAAATGCCTCGACATCGGTCGCGGTGATCGGGGACGCTTCGCGCGATGACCAGAATCGACGACACTCCGCCGACGTGGGACGAGCGTACCCAGCTGACCACGTTTCTCGACTACACGCGTGACACCGCCCGCGCCAAGTGCGATGGCGTCTCCGCGGAGAACGCTCGCAAGGCGCTCCTGCCGGGATCACCGCTGATGACCATGAGCGGAGTGATCAACCACCTGCGCTGGGTCGAGTACTACTGGTTCCAGGTGGTCTTCCTCGGCGAGGAGGACCGGGGCCCCTGGACCGAGGAGGACCCCGACCGCGAGATGCGTATCGCCGTCGACTTCCCGCTCACGCAGTTGCTCGACGAATACGCCGAACACAGCGCTCGCTACCGCGAACTGGTTGCCGGGCATGGACTGGACGACCAGGCCGAGCGAGCCGTCCGCGACGGTCTCCACGTCGACCTGCGCTGGATTCTCCTCCACCTCACCGAGGAGACAGCCCGCCACAACGGCCACCTGGACATCCTGCGCGAGATGCTCGACGGCACGACCGGCGACTAGATCCGGCGGAGATCAGGGCGGAGCCGGAGTCGGATCCAGGCGACGGTGACGGTGACGTGGAAGCCGCAGCACTCCGGCTCACCCGCCCACCCCGGCAGCGGCGGCGCAGGGTCGCGCACCGTCGGCGACGGATCTCACCGAACCCGAAGGTGCCGCCGGGTGCCGCCGAGTGCCGCCGGGTTCGGCCGGAAGATCTGAACCGATACCGGGAATCAGGCGGCGGCGAGCTCCTGCTCGCGGTCCGGCGTCCTGACCTTGGGCTTCTTGTTCGGCAGCGAGAGCCGGAAGACCTTGTGCCACGCGGAGAACACCTGTTTGGGCAGCGGACCGGTGACGTACTCCAGCTCATACTTCTCGAACAGCGCGCGCACCTTCACCGCGACCTCGGCGTACCGGTTGCTCGGCAGGTCCGGGAACAGGTGGTGCTCGATCTGGTGCGACAGGTTGCCGGTCATGAAGTGCAGGGCCTTGCTGCCGCTGATGTTCGCCGAGCCCATCATCTGGCGCAGGTACCACTGGCCGCGCGTCTCGCCCTTGATCGACCGGCGCTCGAAGACCTGCACGCCCTCGGGGAAGTGCCCGCACATGATCACCGAGTGGGTCCAGATGTTGCGGACCAGATTCGCGGTGAACGTGGCGGCGAGCGTGGTGAGGAACGACGGGCCCGACAGCAGCGGGTGGATCACGTAGTCCTTGAGCACCTGCTTGCGGATCTTGCGGCCCACGGCCTTGGCCCGCGCGCGGAACTCCGGGTTCTTGCGGCGGCGCTTGCTCAGGTTCTTGCCCAGCTCCAGGTCGTACGCCGCGATGCCGTACTCGAAGAAGCAGGCGTTGAGGAAGTTCCACAGCGGCTGGCCGAGGTGGAACGGGTGCCACCTCTGGTCCTCGTCGACGCGCATGATGCCGTAGCCGAGGTCGTTGTCCTTGCCGATCACGTTGGTGTACGTGTGGTGCAGCTCGTTGTGCGAGTGCTTCCACTGATCGGCCGGCGAGACGTGATCCCAGTCCCAGGTGGTGGAGTGGATCTTCGGGTCCCGCATCCAGTCCCACTGGCCGTGCAGGACGTTGTGGCCGATCTCCATGTTGTCCATGATCTTCGCCACGGACAGCCCGGCGGTGCCGAGCACCCAAGCGGGCGGGAAGAGCGAGAACAGCAGCACGCCCCTGCTGACCAGCTCCAGCTTGCGCTGCGCCGAGATGACCTTGCGGATGTAGGCGGCGTCCTTCTCCCCGCGGTCGGCGATCACCTCGTCGCGGATCGCGTCCAGCTCGCGGCCCAGTTCCTCGATCTGCTCCGCGGTCAGGTGGGCGGTGGGGTCGATGGCGGTCAAGGTGCTCCTACCGTTCGATGTCGCAGGGGCCCGCCGCGGCGGACACACAGGTCTGGATGAGGACGCCCGGCTCGGCTTCGGTGATCTCGCCGGTGCGCAGGTCGCGGACGGCGCCCGCCTTGAGCGGAGTGACGCAGCCGAAGCAGATGCCCATGCGGCACCCGGAGGGCATGAGCACGCCGGCCTCCTCGCCGACGTCCAACAACGGCGTGGCGCCGTCCGCGTCGACGGTCTTGCCGGTGGCGCTGAACGTGACCTCGCCGCCGTCGCCGGCGACGACGATGCCGGGGCGGAAGCGTTCGGTGTGCAGGCGCTCCGGGACGCCGTGCTCGGCCCAGTGCTTTTCGGCGGCGTCGAGCATGCCCGCGGGCCCGCAGGCCCAGGTCTCGCGCTCGGCCCAGTCGGGCACGAGTTCGTCGAGACGGGCGATGTCGAGCATGCCGTCCGTGTCGGTGTGCACCTCGGTGAGCCGCAGTTTCCTGTCCGCGACCAGATCGTGCAGTTCGTTGCGGAAGATCACGTCTTGCGGCTGTGGCGCGCAGTGGACCATGACGACGTCGTCGAACTCGGTGTCGCGCAGCATGCCCATCACGGGCGTGATGCCGCTGCCGGCCGTCAGGTAGAGCACCTTGGCGGGCTTGGCCCGCGGCAGTACGAAGTCACCGGTCGCCTGGTCGAGCTGGATCAGCGTGCCCGGTTTCGCCCGGCGGACCAGGTGGTTGCTGACCTTGCCGTCCGGGATCGCCTTCACGGTGATCGTGAGGCGGCCGTCCTGGCGGTTCGCCGGCGAGGTGATGGAGTAGGCACGCCACAGGCGCACCCCGTCGACGTCGACCCCGACGCGCACGTACTGACCGGCTGTGTGGCCGCGCCAGCCCCGTCCCGGCCTGATCACGATGGTCGCGGCGTCACCCGTCTCGGGGTGCACGGCCTCGATGCGCCCACGCAGGTCAGCGCCCGCACGCAGCGGGCTGACCAGGTCGAGGTAGTCCGACGGCAACAGCGGCGTCGTGACCATCTCCAGCAGTTTCCACGCCCTGCTGCGGAGGGCTGTACTCGTCATGGGGCCAGCTTGCTGCGCCTCAAGGCGTAAAGTCCTGACCGCAGGACGTAAATCTGGTCGGCTGAATTGTTCGCAGGGAACAAAACGTGAGTCATGCAATCCGGAGGGCCAGTGAACTGGCCCTGGACGAGACGACGGTCACCGCACTTCGGGCCGAGCTGAAGACCACCGCCGACGAGGTCGTCGAGGCGATCATCGACGAGGTCCCTCCCTACGCCAACGCCCTTTCGGGCCGCATGGGCGGCACCATCCGCCGAGCCGTCCGCACGGCCCTGGGGCACTACCTGGACCTCGCGAGCGGGAACGCCACAGGCGGCGACGCCGGTGACGCGGCCTATGAGCTGGGCCGCGGCGAGGTGCGCGACGGCCGTTCGATGGACGCGCTGCTCAGCGCCTACCGCGTCGGCGCCCGCGTGGCCTGGCGATGCCTGGCCGCGGGTGCCGTACCCGCGGGTCTGCCCGCCGCAGAGGTCGCCAAGTTCGCCGAGCTGACCTTCGCCTACATCGACGAGCTGTCCGCCGCGAGCGCCGCGGGCCACGCCGACGAACTGGCCGCCCGGGGCAGGGCCCACGAGCGCCACCTGGAACATCTGGCCCGCGACCTCCTCGCCGGCGCGAGCCCGGACGTGCTGCTGGCCGCTGTTCACCGGGCCGGATGGCAGCCTCCGGTTTCGCTGACCGCGGTCCTGCTGCCCGCCGCCCAGGCCCGGCCTGCCTACCGCACGCTCGACCCGAGCACCCTGGTCCTCGACGATCTGCCGGACGCCACCGGTGCGCTGCTCGTCCCCGATGCCGACCGATCACATCTCTTGCGGCAGCTGACCGACCGTACCGCCGTGGTCGGCCCGGCCCGGCCATGGACTCGTGCGTCCGCCTCGTACGCACGAGCCGCACGCGCGCGCTCCCTCTCCCCTGATATCCGCGACACCGAGGACCACCTGCCCGAGCTGGTGCTGAGCGCCGACGCGGACGCGTTCGCAGACCTGCGTGCCCGAGCCCTCGCACCGTTGTGGACCTTGCCCGTCGCGACCGCTCGGCGGCTGGAGGAGACGTTGCGGGCGTGGCTGCTGCACCAGGGCAGGCGGGACGAGGTGGCGGCGGCGCTGTTCGTCCACCCCCAGACGGTCCGGTACCGGATGTCGCAGCTGCGGGAGCTGTTTCCGGATCTCGCATCGCCACACCGGGTCCTTGAACTGACGCTGGCGGTCGGTCTGCGGGGCAGCTGACGCGTACGTCGACCGTCCACGACCGTGTCCGCGAGCGGTCGGGGAATCGTGCCCTGGCACGAGCTGGGGCCCGCGAACGCGCGACGGGCGCCGGGGGGCACCTGGGACCGGCGGGGCGGCCCGGCCGGATCACCAGGGGCCGGGGCGGGCCGCTCGCGCTGTGGACCACCGTGGTTCTGCGACGGCCTCGTGCCTCCTCCCTTCCGACAGGTCGGCCGGACGACCGACCGGGCCGGCGGGGCGCACCGGGCGAGGGATGATGGCGATGGCATGACGGAACGTGAGGTCAGGAGCTTCCATGACACAGCGGGTTCACCGACCCCGTGAGGACGCGGAGTTCGATTTCATCCTCGGGATGAGCAGAGTTCCGGTCCTCGCCTACTTCACCGGGACATGGCCCAAGGCGATCGAGCCCTGCCGGGTGATGGACCTCGTCGTGGGTGGCATCGCCGACGACTACTCGGGCCGCCTGACGGCCGTCCGCACCGACATCACGCGTTGTCCGGCCGCGACCGAGCGATACGGGATCACCGGAGCCCCGTCCTGCGTCCTGCTGAAGGAGGGCGAGGCGGTGGCGCACGGCACGGGGCCTATGACCACCGCCGAGGTACGGGCGTTCCTGGACGGCCACCTCTGAGCGGGCTGCTGCGGCACGTGGCCGCGACGCCGTCACGTCTCGTCCGTGGGAGCTGCGCCGTCTGAAAGGCCTTGGGGCTGAGACACCGTCACAGTTCCCAGCCCCCGTCAGCGGTCAGGCGGTGAGTGCCGTGCGCAGGGTGGTGGCCATCAGATCGATGGCTTCCTTCCCGGCCGGTACCGGGCCGGTGTGGGTGAAGTAGTGGTCGACACCCTCGAAGCAACGGTGGGTGACCGGAACGCCGGCGGCTTCCAGGGCCTTGGCGTAGGCGTCGCCCTCGTCGCGCAGGCGGTCGTTCTCGGCGGTGATGACCAGGGCGGGCGGTAGTCCGGCGAGGTCGTCGGCGAGTCCGGGTGACACCAGCGGATGGGTGAGGTCGGCGGGATCGGGGACGTAGGCGGCGGTGAAGATCCGCATGAGCTGCGGGGTGAGCAGGGGCTTGACGATGGGTGACTGCTTGGTGGCCGGGTCGGCGAGCTGGTCCAGCGGTGCGGAGTCGATGATCTGGAGGCGGGGCGTGAAGGTGCCGCGGTCCCGGGCGGTGCGGCAGACCGCGGCGGTCAGGTTGGCCCCGGCGCTGTGTCCGCCCACGGCGAGTCGCGAACCGTCCCAGTTGTTGGCGGTGCCGTTCTCGGCCACCCAGGCGGTGACGTCGTACGCCTGGGTGACGGGTGCGGGGTACGGCCGCTGCGGGGCGACGGCGTAGTCCACGTTGATCACCACGCAGCCGGCCGTGGCGGCGATGTAGCGGCAGATGTGGTCGTCCTGCTGGGGCCGGGTGATCACGAACCCGCCGCCGTGGAAGTTGACGTACACGGGGGCAGGGGCCGCGGCGGCCGACGGACGGTAGACGGTGCACGTCACCGGTCCGGCGCCGGTCTCCACGCGGATGGACTCCGTGCGCTTCGGGATGTCGGTGAAGTGCAGGTCCTTGTGCACACGGCTCATCACTCGGCCGAGCAACAGCTGAACCACTCTGGCCTGGATCCCGGGCTTGAACGACATGACTGAACCCAATCGCTACAAACTTAAAGTATCAGGATTCCTGATGATGGGGGCTGGTCGCTGATCACGCAAGGGGCAAGCGGACACGAGCCGACCTTCGGGGGTTTCGGCGGCTTGACGTGGCCTCGGGTGTCGGCGTGACGCGGCCCCGCGAGGTCGGTGGCTGTCGCCGGCTGGGAGAATCGGCTGGCTCGCGTGAGGCCACCGAGACGGCTGGAGGAGGCAGTGACTGCTCAGCCCCGTGACGGGGCTCGGGCGCCGGTGGCCACGGACGCCGGAATGCTCGTCATGTGGGACCCGAAGCGGTTCGAGGCCGTCGTCGACTACGACACCTGGGAGGACGAACTCCTGGAGGACGAGGACATCGTCCGTCATGTCCAAGCGGGTGCCACCTGGTCTCTGAATCGATTTCAGCCAGGCGTAGGCAGTGCCTCGCCACGTCCAGCTGGGTCAACGGGCGTTGTTGTCAGGAGTGTTGACCACGTTCATTGGAACGTTTTAAGTTCCAGCCCCATGACTGACGGATCCGAGCATCGAGCAGACTCCCACCCCCTGAGCCGCAAGGCCTTCCTGCGCGGCATGGCTGCTGCCGGTGCCGCACCGCTGGTGCCCGCGCTGGTGACCGGTACCGCGCACGCGGCCACGACGGAGGCCGGTGCCGGCGCGGCGGACTTCCCGCTCGTCATCAATGGCGCGGCCACCGCTGTCCTCGTGGCCTCGGCCGCCGATCCCGCCGTGGCCCGTGCCGCGGGGGACCTGTGCGCCGACATCGAGCGGGTCTCCGGCGTACGGCCCCGGCTCCTTCGCGACGGTGCGGAGCTGCCGGGGCTCGCGGTCGTCGTGGGCACCCTCGGGGCGAGCCCCGTCGTCGACCGGCTCGTCGCCGAAGGGAGGCTGGACGTCTCGCGCGTGGCGGGACGCTGGGAGGCGTCGGTGACCCAGGTGGTGGAGCGCCCCATGGAGGGCGTCGAGCGGGCCCTGGTGATCGCGGGCAGTGACCGGCGCGGCACCGTGTACGGGATCTACGACCTGTCGGAACGCATCGGCGTCTCGCCCTGGTACTGGTGGGCCGACGTGCCGATCGAGCGCCGCGACACCGTGACGGTCCCGGCTGCCAAGGTGAAGCGCCGTGAACCGTCGGTCCGTTACCGGGGCATCTTCATCAACGACGAGCAGAACCTGACCACGTGGTCCCACCGCACCCAGGAGACGGACAAGAACATCGGCCCGGAGACGTACCGGCGCGTCTTCGAGCTGCTCCTGCGGCTGAAGGCCAACTACCTGTGGCCCGCCATGCACCCGTATTCCGACTTCTTCAACAAGCACCGGGAGAACCCGCAACTCGCCGACTCCTACGGCATCGTGGTCGGATCCAGCCACCCCGAGGCGATTCTGCGCAATGGTGTGCACGAGTGGGATCCGTGGGCCGCCGACCATCCGAACGCGGACGGCACCCTCCCCGTCTACGACTACACGGTCAACCCCGCCACGATCTGCGACTACTGGCGCGCCCGAGCCCGGGAGAACGCCGCGTACGAGAGCAGCTGGACGATCGGCATGCGCGGGCTGCACGACTCGGCCCTGGAGACGAAGCACGCCACCACGATCGAGGAGAAGGTGGCGGTGATGAACGACATCGTCGCCGCCCAGCGGCAGATCCTTGCGGAGGAGGTCGGGGACAGGGCCACCTCGCAGATCTTCATCCCGTACAAGGAGGTCCTCGACCTCTACAACGCGGGCGTGCGGGTGCCCGACGACGTGACGCTCGTGTGGCCGGACGACAACCACGGCAACCTGCGGCAGCTGCCCACGGCGCAGGAGCGTGCCCGCAGCGGCGGCAACGGCCTGTACTACCACATCTCGTACTGGGGGCGGCCCAAGAGCTATCTGTGGCTGGATTCCACTCAAGTAGCCAAAATATGGCAGGAGTTGAGGCGTGCGTACGACCATCGGGTCGACCGCCTGTGGATCTTCAACGTGGGTGACCTCAAGTCGCAGGAGAACGGTCTGTCCTTCTGTATGGACATGGCCTGGGACGTCGACCGGTGGGACGCGGACTCGGTCGAGGACTTCGTCGAGGAGTGGGCCGGCCGGCAGTTCGGGCGGCGGTACGGCAGGGAGATCGCCGAGATCCGCACCGAGTACTACCGGCTCGCGGCCGAGCTGCGGCCCGAGTTCGTGGCCCGCGGCCAGTTCTCGCTGACCGGACACGGCGACGAGATGGGCCGCCGCATGGCCGCCTATCAGGCACTTCTGGACCGCACCCAGGCACTGGGCGGCACGCTGCCCGCCGCGTACCAGGACGCCTTCTTCGAGCTGGTCGAATATCCGGTGCACGGCGCGTTCCGGATGAACCTCAAGTTCTACTGGGCCGAGCGGAACGCCCTCGCGATCGCCCAGGGACGCGGCGCGGGCGTCAACACGTACGCGAAGCTGGCGAACGCCGCGCACGACAAGGAGGTGGCACTCACGGCCCGCTACAACTCCCAAGTGGCAGGCGGCAAGTGGAGCGGGATCGTCAATCCCTACCCGTCGCAGATCCCCAAGGCGCCGGGCCGCCCGAGTGTCGTCACCGTACCGGCCGCCGACACCGCCGGGCTCGGCGTCGCGGCCGAGGGCAACGCGAACGGGGCCGAGAAGCCGCTGACGTTCTCGTCGTACACGCGTGATGTGCGCTTCGTCGACGTCTTCAACACCGGGTTCCACGCGGTGGATTGGCATGCGGCAGCCAGCGCGCCGTGGGTGCGGCTGAGTGCGGACGCTGGAACGTTCACCGACCAGACACGGGTGCGGGTGGAGATCGACTGGGACGGGGTGCCGGAGGGGGTGCAGGAAGCGACCGTCGTCTTCGCGGGTGCCGGGCGCGAGGTCTCCGTACCGGTGAAGGTGGTCAACGACGGTGAGCGGGGGCGCCTGCGCGCCAGGGGATACGTCGAGGCGAACGGCTACGTCTCCCTCGACGCCGCCCACTACGACGGGCGACGCGCGGGCGGTGGTGCCGAGTGGCAGCGGGTGCGCGGGCTCGGTCGCAGAGGCGGTGCCATGCTGGCCTCGCCCTCCACCGCCGTTCCCTTCACGCACCAACCGGTGCGGCGCGCACCGCAGTTGTGGTATCGCATCCGGTTCATGGCAGCCGGAGCCTTCCCGGTGACGGTGTTCCGGCTGCCCTCCCTCGACGAGCGAGGCGCCCGACGGGTGGCCGTCGCGCTCGACGCGCAGGAGCCGGTGACGCTCACCGGGCAGGCGATCGCCACCGGCAACCGGGGCGACGCCTGGGCGCGCAACGTCGAGGAGGGGGTCGAGAAACTCGCCGCCGTGCTGACGGTCGACGCCCCCGGTGAGCACGTACTGCGGGTGTTCATGGTCGACCCGGCCATCGCCGTCGATCAGATCGTCGTCGATACGGGCGGCCTCCAGGCGAGCCATCTCGCGCCACCGGAGAGCTATCACCCCGTCTTCAACCGGCACGCGGCACAGGTGAGGTGGCTGCCCGAAGGCGAGTGATCCGGCGTCCGGGCCCTCGATGTTCGAGTGCGAACGCGTGTGATCGGATGCGGGTGATCCGTAGAGGGCCCGAACGGCGTCGTTGTGTCATGTTCCCGCGCCCGAGCCAGGACGAGGCAGACGAGGCAAAGGAATCGAAGCCGGATGCGTACACAGAAGAGTCCACAGAAGCCGCGTGCACCGAGGACGCGTGCACGCAGGGGATCGAGATGGGTGTCGCTCGCCGCGACCGCCGCCGTGACGCTGGCGACGGGGCTGATCGCCGCGCCGGCCGGTCACGCGGCGGACGACCCGGTGGAGGTCGTGGTCGACGGGAACGACGTGCGTGCCGACAACGTGAACGGCCTGACGTACAAGGGCCTCGGCGTGCTGAGCTGCAACAGCACGAGCAATCTGCTGATGGACTACAAGGCCGAACAGCCCTATCGCTATTGGCAGTTGATTCGGGTGCTGTTCGGTGGTGCGAATCCCCTCGTCAATCACGTCAAGGTCGAGATGGGTTCGGACACGAACACCTCGACCGGCGCCGATCCGGCGACCATGCGCACGGCGGACGAACTCGCCGACGCCGCACGTTCCCCGGGCTTCCAACTGGCCGCCGATGCCAAGACGGTCAACCCGAAGCTCAAGGTGTCGATCCTGCGCTGGGAGATGCCGCGATGGGTGCAGCTGGAGTGGAACAAGGGGACGGGCAAGGACGACATGTACCGGTGGTACAAGGAGACCCTTCTCGACGTCCACCAGAAGTACGGGTACATGGTCGACTATGTGAACCCGGACAAGAACGAGACGCGATCGCCGGACGTGTCCTTCGTCAAGTGGTACAAGAACGCCATCGTGAACGACACGGATTTCGCCGACGAGCGGTACGGCATTCCGGCCGCGAAGCGGGGCGCGGTGGCGGATGCGTACCACCGCATCAAGATCGTCGCCTCCGATGAGAACAACACCCTGAACATGGGGCCGGCCATGCTCAGCGACGCCGACCTCTTCGGGATCGTCGACGCGGCCGGGTACCACTACACGACAGAGGACCGGCGCGACGGTGCCGCCGACAGCGCCACATACCTTCCCTACACGAAGCTGGCGACCGGCGACAACAAGTACGGCCAGGACAAGGAGGTCTGGTACAGCGAGGGCACCGCCTCGTTCGGATACACCGACTACCGGGTCAACAACAACGAAGGCCCGAACGGGGCCAGCACCGGAATCGGTGGCGTGCAGAGCGCACTCGACGTCGCCAACCGCCTGGTCAAGAGTTACGCGAACTCCAAACGCACCCACTACATCTTCCAGCCTGCGATCGGCTCCTTCTACGAGGGCGCCCAGTACAGCCACAAGGAACTGGTGAGCGCGCGCGACCCGTGGTCCGGGTATCTGCACTACGACGCGGCGCTGTACGTCATGCAGCAGTTCACCCAGTTCGCGAGGACGGGCTGGGAGAACGAGACGAACACGGCGGGTATCTGGCGTACGGTTCCCGAGGCCAGTCACAGCGGTGTGAGCGGCACCGAGAACGTCGACGGGTCCAACGGCGCCCCGAGCTACATGACGCTGGCCGACCCGGCGAAGAAGGACTTCTCCACCGTCGTCGTCAACGACAGTGACCAGAGCAGGACCTATCGCATCAAGGCGGAGAACCTGCGCCTCGGCAGTGATCCGACGATGGAGGTGTGGGAGACGCGGGCGGCCGACGCCGGGCAGCGCTACGACGCCAATTTCAAGCACCTGGTCCGGCAGACGCGCCCCGGCGCCGACGGCTTCTACACGTACACCGTGAAGCCGCGGTCCATCACCACCCTGACGACTCTCGACAAGAGCGCCGACGCTTCCACGAACCAGCGCCTGCCGAAGTCCGGCAAGCGCGCAGTCCTCGACACCGACGCGAACGGGAAGCGGGCCGACACCCGCGACGCCTACCTCTACGCGGACGACTTCGCGTACGACGAGGAGGGCAAGGTCCGGGTCGGCAGGACGTTCCAGCCGTACCTCTCCTCGCGCGGCAACCAGCCCCGCTACCTGGTCGACCAGACCGGCGCGTGGGAGGTGGGCGGCGACGGAGTGCTGTACCAGTACATGGACCAGTCCATGAAGGACACCGCCGCCTGGAACAGGAACACCCCCAACACCACCGTCGGTGACTTCCGTTGGGAGAACTACAAGGCGTCCGTCGACGTCTCGTTCCCGGACCGGGACGGCGGGCTCGCCGCCCTCGGCGTGCGCCAGCAGAAGGGCATGGCGATCAGTGACGCCGCCTACAACCTGCGCATCGGACCCGACGGCGCCTGGACGTTCTACGAGTACGGCACGGCGATCGCGCAGGGCACGGTCGCGGCGGCCGGCGGCTACCGCCTCGCAGTCGAGGCGAAGGGGGCGACGGTCACCGCCTTCGTCGACGGCCAGGCGGTCGCGGCGTACCACGACCCGACCCCGCAGACCGAGGGCCGCGTCAAGCTCGGCAGCGGATTCCACAAGACCGGCTTCGACAACCTGAAGGTCGAGACGATCGACGGCTACACGCCGTACGCCGCCGCGCAGTTGGACAACATGGACAGTGCGGTGTCGTACGAGGGCACGTGGAGCCGGAAGGCGTCTCTCGGTGACGCGATGGACTGGTACCGGTCGACGTCGACGAGCACGACGGCCGGAGCGTCCTTCACGGTCCCGTTCCGCGGCACGGGCGTCGATGTCATCGGCGGCAACGACGGCAGCGCCGTCCTCGACGTCCATGTCGACGGCGAGTTGATCGTCCCGAACGCGAAGACCGCCGCCACCGACAAGCGCCTGGCGACGTACACGCTGCGCGGCCTGCCCGACGGCAGGCATGAGGTGCGCTTCGTCCTGAAGTCCGGCAAGCTCGTCCTGGACGCCCTCACCACCGTCTCAGGCCACGACGTGGACGGCGCCGTCGACACGGCACCGATCCGGCGCGCGCTGACGGACGTGGGGTCGCCGGAGCCGGGCGACTACACCGACACCTCGTGGCCGGTGTTCGCCCGTGCCCTCGCCGCAGCGAAGGCCGCCGAGGACGGGCAGAAGGGCCTCGACATGGTCGGCGTCGAGCAGATCACGGCCCGGCTGGGGGCGGCGTACGACCAGCTGGTGCGTAGGGAGGACACCGCGCAGTAGACGGTCCTCGACCTGGGGTGAGTGGTCCTGGCGCTGGTGTCGCCGGGGCCGCTCACACCGTTTCGCGGCGTTTACGCCGGGGCGGGGGCGCGGGCAGGCAGTGGGGCGTGGCCGGGAGCGAGGATGAGCGGATCATCAACTCCGGGAGGATCAGGCTTCGTTGTGCGGGTCTGCCACTGCCTTCGAGGAGGCGTGCCAGCATCATCTCGACGGCTGTGCGGCCCACGAGCGCCTTGGGTGGCCGCACCGCGGTGATGGCCGGGTCGGCGAGATGGGCGACCTCGTCGTCGTAGCTGACGAGCGCCATGTCGTCGGGGACGCGGATGCCCTGCTCGGTCAGGTACTGGACCACCGAGAGGGCGTCGGGGTCGCTGTGCACGATGAGCGCGGTGATGTGTGAGCGGCGACAGCCCTCCAGGATGTCGCCGATGATCCGGCGGTGTCCCCGCACGCCGAGGGCGACGCTCTCGCGTATCAGGAAGGCGTCGGAGAGGCCGAGTTCGGCGCAGGCACGGTGCCAGCCCACGGCGAGGTGCGCCGAGGTGGGGCTGCCCTTGGACAGGACGAGCCCGATGTTGCGGTGGCCGAGCGTGTGCAGATGCCGGACCGCCATCTCCAGGCCGGTCGCGTGGTCCGTGCACACCCATTCGAGCTGGTGGGGCGTCGGCGTCCACTCGGGTGTCTTGCGCTCCACGAAGACGACCGGAACCGGCAGCTTGCCGATCCAGTCGATCATCTCGTCCCTGCCGGGACCCTCCAGGTTCGGGGCGAGCAGCAACCCTTGCACCTGCCCGGATTCGGTCAGCCGGACGATCTGCCTGCGGTCCTCGGCCTGGTCGTAACTGGATCCCCTGAGCTGGACGTTGACGCCGCGTGCCGCCGCGGCGTTGCGAACGCCACTGACGATGTGCGGCCAGTAGAAGTCCAGGGAGGGAACGACCATCCCGATCGTGAACGTCGGTGTCGCGAGCCGGCGCCTGCGCACCGGCTCCTGCTCGAGGGCCGAGGGCAGCGTGGCCCCGCCGTGCACCCTGGTCAGCAGGCCGCGGCCGGCCAGGGCCGCGATATCGCGGCGGATGGTCAGTTCGCTGACCGACAGGTCGCGGGCGAGATCACGCACACGAACGGAACCGTGCAGTCGCAGGTGGCCCATCAGGCGTTCGCGGCGTTGCAGTGCGAACAGCCGGTCGGCCCCCGCGGGTCGTTCCTGGTCCTCGTGCCGTGGCGACGTCATGGCGCATCCCCTCCCGTCCGGTGCCGGGCCCCGGGCGCGATGTTCGAGTCTGTTCAGATCATTTCGTCTATGGTCGAGCTCTGGCGGGTTTGTGTGGTTGCCCATTATCTCTGACTCAGCGTCTTCTGGCCGGAACTCGCCGGAAACACAGATGGCACCTGCTGTTCGAGCGGGAGCCCCCAACGTAGAGGAGCCCGCACCGCATGCAGACCAAGGCCCGCGCTCTGGTCGTGATGAGCAGGTCCAGCTTCGAGGCACATTTCGACCAGGACCGGCTGCGCCGCCTCGCAGGCCTCGTGACCCTGGACGAGCCCTGCTGGACCGACGACCTCGACAGCACCCGGTCACGCGAACGCCTGGCCCGCGCCGAGGTGCTCCTCACCTCCTGGGGCGCGCCCGCCCTCACCCCGCAGCGGCTCGCGGCGGCACCCCGCCTGCGGGCCGTGCTGCACGGCGCGGGCAGCGTGCGTGACCTGGTCGGCCAGGAGGTGTGGCGGCGCGGGATCCGGGTGACCAGCGCCGCGGACGCCAATGCCGTGCCGGTCGCCGAGTACACCCTCGCCTCGATCATCTTCGCCGGGAAGAAGGCCCCGTTCCTCGCCGCCGACGAACAGCGCGCGTACGGGGGCTGGGGCTCGGTCACCGGGTACGGCGACCTGTCCAACTTCCGGCGGACGGTCGGCATCGTCGGCTTCTCGCGGATCGGCCGGCAGGTCGTCGAGCTCCTGAAGGTGCTGCGCGGCACCACCGTCCTGGTCGCCGACCCGTACGCGGACCCGGACGAGGTGGCCCGCGCCGGCGCGACCCTGGTGCCGCTGGAGGAGATGCTGCCGCGGGTCCACGTGCTGTCCGTGCACGCCCCCGAGACGGCCGAGACCCGCCACCTCATCGGCGCCCAACAGCTGGGCAGGCTGCCCGACTTCGCGACGGTCATCAACACCGCCCGCGGCTCGCTCGTGGACCCCGAAGCACTGGCCGCCGAGTGCGCGGCACGACGGCTGTTCGCGATCCTCGACGTGACCGACCCCGAACCGCTGCCCGCCGACTCGCCGCTGCGCCACCTCGGCCGCGTGATGATCACCCCGCACATCGCCGGGTCCCTGGGCACCGAGACCCGCCGGCTCACCGACCATGTCCTCGACGAACTCGCCCGCTGGGTCGACCGCCAGCCCCTGCGGGCCGAGGTCACCGCGGAGAGCTGGGCGCTGGGTCTGAGCGCCTGATTCCCCCTGTTGTCAACCGCTCCATCCGTGAGCTCAAAGGAGAGCCGCCGCCATGAAGTTGAAGAAGAAGCTCGCCCGCATCGCGCCGCTGGTCGTCGCCACGGCCCTCACCGCCACCGCCTGCAACGCCAGCGGTGCGGACAGCAGCTCGTCGTCCGACGGCAAGACCGTTGTGAAGATCGCCCTGTGGAACTACAAGACCACCCCCGAGTTCAAGGCCCTGATAGACGGCTTCGAGGCCAAGAACCCCGACATCGACGTCCAGCCGGTCGACATCCTCGCCGACAACTACCCGGACAAGGTCACCACGATGCTGGCGGGCGGTGACACCACCGACGTCCTCACCATGAAGAACGTCACCGACTACGCCCGCTACGCCACCCGCGGCCAGCTCCTGCCGCTGACCGACGAGGCGACCAAGCTCGACAAGGCGTCGTACTCCGGACTCGACGACTACGACCTCGACGGCAAGTACTACGCACTGCCGTACCGCTCCGACTTCTGGGTCCTCTTCTACAACAAGGACATGGCCGGCAAGACGGACATGTCCAAGCTGACCTGGGACGACTACGCCAAACTCGCGCAGAGGTTCACCAAGGGCTCGGGATCCGACAAGGTCTACGGCACCTACCACCACATCTGGCGCTCCGTCGTCCAGGCGATGTCCGCCGCACAGACCGGCGGCGACCAGCTCGGCGGCGACTACGCGTTCTTCAAGGACCAGTACGAGATGGCCCTCGGCCTGCAGAAGGCGAAGGCGGCCCTGTCGTTCTCCGCGGCCTCCAGCAACCAGGTCACCTACGACTCGCAGCTGACCACCGGCAAGGCCGCCATGGTCCCCATGGGCTCCTGGTGGGCGGCCGCGCTGCTCGCCGAGAAGAAGCAGGGCAAGAACGACATCAACTGGGGCATGGCGCCGATGCCGCAGATCAAGAACGACGGCAAGACCGTCACCTTCGGCTCGCCGACCGCGTTCGCCGTCAACAAGAAGGCCAAGAACGCGGACGCGGCCAAGAAGTTCGTCACCTGGGCCTCGGGCCCCGAGGGCGCAGCCGCCGTCGCGAAGATCGGCGTCACCCCCGCGTACACCAGCGGTGAGATCCTCGACACCTTCTTCTCCGTCGACGGCATGCCGAACGACGAACTGTCCCGCAAGGCGATGCAGCCGACCACGGTGCACCTGGAGATGCCGGTCAGCGACAAGACCTCCGACATCGACCAGATCCTCAAGGAGGAGCACGAGTTGATCATGAGTGGCGAGAAGTCCGTCGACGAGGGCATCAAGGAGATGGACGACCGCGTGAGGAACGAAGTCCAGTGAGTGTCGCCGCTCCTCCCGCCACCAAGGCAACGTCCTCCGGCGCTTCCGCGGCCCACCAGGCCGCCGCGAAGCGCCGGCGGCGCCGCAACCTCCTGGTCGGCTGGTCGTTCATCCTGCCCAACTTCCTCGGGTTCGCCACCCTCACGCTCGTCCCGGTGATCGGCGCGCTCGCGATCTCCTTCACCGACTGGAACTCCTACGCCACCCCGAAGTGGGTGGGCCTGGACAACTTCCAGCGGCTGTGGAACGACTCCAACTTCTGGGCCGCGCTCCAGAACACCTTCTACTACGCGGCCGGACACATCCCACTCACCCTCGTGGCCTCCCTCGGCCTCGCCGTGCTGCTCAACCAGAAGCTGCGCGGCGTGCACGTCCTGCGCACCGCCTTCTTCTTCCCGTACATCACCTCGCTCGTCGCCGTCGCCGTGGTGTGGAACATGCTGCTGAGCCCTGAGACGGGGCCCGTCAACCAGTTCCTGACCTTCCTCGGCGTCGACCATCCGCCGGGCTGGACCAGCTCCCAGGACTGGGCCATGCCCGCACTGATCATCGCGAGCGTGTGGCGCGACATGGGCTACTACATGGTGCTCTTCCTCGCCGGACTCCAGACCGTCCCGGCCGAGCTGTACGAGGCGGCCCGCGTGGACGGCGCCGGTCCCTGGCAGCGGTTCTGGCACGTCACCCTGCCGGGGCTGCGGCCCACGACCTTCTTCGTCACCGTCATGATCACGGTCTCCAGCTTCAAGGTCTTCGACCTGGTACAGGTGATGACCGAGGGCGGTCCAGGGCGTTCCACCCTCGTCCTGTCCCAGCTGATCTTCCGTGAGGGCATCACGCAGGGCCGCTTCGGCTACGCCTCGGCGGTCTCCCTCGCGCTCTTCCTGATCTGCCTGGTGATCACGGTGATCCAGTTCCAGATGCAGCGAAGGAGCGAGCGATGAACACCACCGTGCTGCGCAAGGACAGCAGCGCGCCGGCGGAGCCGGATCCCGGCGGGCCCGCGGTGGAGCACCGCGCCCGCGGCGGCGCGGTGGCGGTGACCGGGCAGATCGCCCTGTACCTGCTGCTCGCCGTGGTGGCGCTCGCGGTCCTGCTGCCGTTCATCTGGATGCTGATCTCGTCGGTCAAGGACGACCGCGACGTGTTCACGGTGCCGATCCAGTGGATCCCCGAGGATTTCAAGTGGGAGAACTTCTCCAGCATCTGGACGCGGGTGCCGTTCGCCGCCTACCTCGGCAACTCCTTCTTCCTGAGCGTCGTGATCACGTTCCTCCAGGTGCTCACCGGCAGCTTCGCGGCATACGGGTTCGCCAAGATGCGCTTCCCCGGCCGGGACCTCCTCTTCACGGGGTACATCGCGACGATCGCCGTGCCCTGGCAGGCGTACATGGTGCCGCAGTACGTGATGATGCAGAAGCTCGGCCTGGTGAACTCCTACACGTCGCTGATCCTGCTGCAGGCGTTCGGCGCGTTCGGCGTCTTCCTGATGCGGCAGTTCTATCTGACCATCCCGGACGAGGTCAGCGAGGCGGCCCGCCTCGACGGCCTCACCGAGTACGGGATCTGGGCCCGGATCGTGCTCCCGCTGTCCAAGCCGGCCCTCGCGAGCCTCGCGCTGCTGACGTTCGTGAACACCTGGAACGACTACATGGGCCCGTTCATCTACCTGACGGACAACCGCCTGTGGACGGTGCAGTTGGGTCTGCGTGCCTTCATCGGCCAGTACGACGCCGAGTCCGCGATGATCATGACGGGTTCGGTGCTCTCCGTGGTGCCGGTCCTGGCCGTGTTCCTGCTCGGCCAGCGCTACTTCGTCCAGGGCATCGCGACCACGGGCGTGAAGGGCTGAGGGGATGGCGATGAGGGAAGCCGCCCGACGGCCGCGACTCAACGTCGCATACGGCTCATGGGAGTTGATCTGGGCGCACGTCCACCGCGTCCTGGTCGTCAACCTCGGGATCGCCGTGACGCATCTTCCGCTGCTGCTCGCGCTGCAAGTGAGCCATCAGCCGTGGCACCACCCCGTGTTCTTCGGACTGTTGCTGCTGGTGCTGCCCGGACCGTCGATCGCCGCGGCGTTCGCCTATCTGGATACGACGACGGGGGACGAGCAGGCTCCGGTGCGACTCTTCTTCCGGGCCTATCGGCAGCTGTTTCGGCGGGCGGTGCTGGTCTCGGCACCGTTCGTGCTGCTCGTGATCGCGGCGGTCGCGGACGTCGTGACCATGCGAATCGCTGTGCTGGGCACGGTAGTCGCTCCCGTGGCGGTGGTGGTCGCGCTGGTCGCCGCCTCGGCATGGCCTGTCGCGCTCGCCCATGTGGCCGGGGGAGGGGCCGTGGAGCGGCAACTGTTCCTGCTGGCTCCGTACGCGGTGATCCGGCATGGGGTGCTGGCCCTGATGAACCTGGCGCTGGGGGTCGCGGCCCTCGTCCTCGTCAATCAGGCGCCACTGCTGGGGCTCGCGGTGCTGCCCGGGTGTGTGCTGTTCGTGGTGTGGCGCAACTGCCGGGTCATGATGGTCCTTCACGGCCGCGACGCGGTGGCCGACCCTGTCGTGCGGGAGGGCGCACGAGAGGGCGCACGAAAGGTGGGCGGCGGCCTCAGAGGCAGCTCCCGGTCACGAGCTGTCCGGGCAACAACCTCACGGAACTGACGCGTTGGGCGGTCCGCGTGACCGGATCCGTGGCGGCGGACTCAGCGCGCGGCACGCCCAAGCCGCACCCGTGTTCTCCGTTACGCCGCTTCGACGGCGACGGGGAACATCTGGCGTACGAGGACCTGCGCCTGCGGCACCGGCGTGACGCGGTGTGGGACGGCAGCGTCTTCGGCGGCGACCCGGTCGCAGGAGACCCAGCCCGACGGCCGGCGTTCTCTTCACGAGGCAGAGACCGGCGATCCATGGACAGACCTCCTTCTCCCGCCCCCGTGCGGGCGCTCCTACGGTCGGTGCGGCGGGCCGGGCGCTCACCGGCCCGCCGTACCGAAGGAGCGAGACCCCCGTCATCGGACACCAACAACTCACCCCTGACGTCCTGGACCGGCGACCGGCGACCGGGGACGAAGGACGGCTCGTCGGGAGGGGCCGGACAAGGGCGCCCTGCAATGGTGCGGCCCGCACGGCTTCTGCCCTGCACTCCACGGCCATACATGTCGGCCCCCTGCGATGTCCGGGCTCCGCCAGGACGGCCGCGACGTTGGGCCTGGACGTGGGGGGACCAAACCAGCGCCGGACGTCCACCTGCACGCGTCTCCTCGACACCGATCCGGGTTCCTGCCTCGTCCACGAGGACGACACCGACGACGGCATCACCGCGGCCAGGACCGCCGGCATGGACGTCATCGACATCCGGCACAGGGCCTGGCGGTGACGCACACCGGCGGGACGGGCGGACGGGGCCGCCCGTTCCGTCTCGCCAGCCGTCTCCATGGACTGGCGTGACCTGCCCCCGGAAGGCTCTCTGTGCCGACGCGCGTGTGCCCCAGGAGGGAATCGTGCAGATGAGCCAGGGGTGACGGGCCACCCGTTCGGCCGGTCAGGACCCTTCCGTTCGGCCAGACTCCTGGACAGGGACGCTCCGGTGGGGCGTGCGCATGGGCGATACGGGGTGGGCGTGACCGAGCGCGGTAGGGCCGGCCGTGCCGCTGCGGGTGAGGCGGGGCAGGGCGTGAGGGAGCAGGGCGTCCAGCGCGTACGCGCGGCGACGGGGGACCGGCCGGGTGGGCGACAGGACCACGACGAGCGGTGGCGAGTCGACGGGCCGCTGCGTGCGGTGCCGCGGCACGTGGCCTGCGTGATGGACGGCAACGGCCGTTGGGCTCAGCGGCGCTCGCTTCCCCGGACGGCGGGCCATCGGGCTGCGGAGACCACCGTCATCGACATCATCGAGGCCGCCCGGTCGGCCGGCGTCGAGTGGCTCAGCCTGTACGCCTTCTCCACCGAGAACTGGAACCGTCCTGGTTCCGAGGTCGACTACCTGATGCGCCTGGTCCGCCGGGTGGTGCGCAAGCACGCGCCGCTGCTGCTCGCCCGCGGCATCCGCTGCCGCTTCCTCGGGGCTGCGGACCCGCGCATCCCCCGTGAACTGGCTCAGGATTTCGAGGACCTGGCGACGCTGACCGCCGACAGCCGGGGGATGACGCTGACCGTCGCCTTCGACCACGGCGGACGCCGGGACATCGTGGAGGCCGCCAGGTCGCTGATCCGGAGCGGAACGCCTGCCGAGGAGGTGACCGAGCGGCTCTTCGCGGACCACCTGCCGTTTTCCGACACCCCCGACGTGGACCTCGTCATCCGCACCTCCGGCGAGCAGCGCATCTCCAACTTCATGCTCTGGCAGGTCGCCTACGCCGAATGGGTCTTCCCCGAGGCGCTCTGGCCGGACTTCCGGGCCCCGGACTTCCTCACCTGCCTGCACACCTACCGGCGCCGTGACCGCCGCTTCGGCGGCGTGCCGCCCCAGACGAACGGAGACCCGTCATGACGACTGGAACGACCACAACGGCCGACGAAACACCCCTGCTCGGGCCGGAGTCGCAGTTCAGCGCCTTCTTCGACGACCCGCGCTGGGCACTGGCCATGATCCGCGCCACCGTGTTGGAGGCCGCCCACCCGCAGATCGGTGCCGCACTCGTCGACAACTCCACCTTCGTCGCCCACCCCTGGCGCAGGCTGCGCAACACCTTCCTCAGCATGCGGCGCATGTTCGACGCCGATCCGGCGGTACGCGAACGGGAGGCCGCCCGGCTCAACAGGCTGCACGCCCGCATGAGCGGCTCCGACTCCCGCGGCCGCGCCTACGACGCCATGGACCGCGCGGCCCGCGCCTGGGTGGTCGCCACCCTCTTCGAAAGCGCCGTCAGCATGTGCCGGCTGAGCGGCCAGCCGCTCGACCAGGAAACCATGGAGCGCATGTACGCCGAGTACCGCGTGTTCCTCGCCGCCCTCGACGGCGACGCCGGAGAACTCCCCGAAGACCTGAACGACTTCTGGCGGTACTTCGACCGGGTCGTCGAGGACGAGCTGGAGAACACCGAGGCAGCCCGCGTCATCCTCTACCGGCTCTTCGACCACCTGCCCGCCCCCGCGCTGCTCGCCGGCGCACCGACACTGTGGGCCGCCGGCCGGGCCGTCGTCGGTCCGCTTCTCGGCGCGATCACCGTCGCATCGCTGCCCGAGCCGTACCGGCGCAGGGCCGGCCTGCCCGAGATGCCTGGTGCCCCGACCCTCATGCAGGGCGCCTACCTGGCCGCAGGGCTCACCCGATTCCTGCCCGACGGCTGGATCAACGCCGAAACCATCATCGAGGCCCTCTCCCTCTCACCCGACAGCGACGACCCCCGCGCCCGGACGGTGGCCGCGCTGCGCGCCCGCATGAAGCGGGCCTCCGCCCTGCTCCGCCTCCTCACGCCACTGGGCGAGGAGACCGGTCCCGACCCGGTCCCGGCCGCCTCGCGGGCCACGGGAGAGGGCCGGCGCTCGGCGGAGGAGTTCTTCCGTCAGGTCCTCGACCAGACCGGCGACGGCCACCTCGACTGGCCCGACCTCGCCGCCATGGCACGCGAACTGGCCACCCGCCTCGACCTGGACGAACCCGAGGAGACCCGCCTCTACGACGCCTTCGCCGCATGGTGGCGCGAACTCCAGGCCACCCTCGACACGGACGGCGACGGCCGCGTCAGCGCCGCCGAGTACGCTGCCGCCGTCCCCACCCTCGCCGGTCCCGCGCTCATCCGCGTCGCCGAGGTGCTCTTCGACGCCACCGACAAGGACGGCAGCGGGACCATTGACGCGGCCGAGCACAGGACGCTCTTCCGCACCGCATTCCGACGCGACCTCACCACCACCCACGGCACCTACGGCCGCAGCGCCTTCGTGGGCGACTTCCTTTCCTTCATGTCGGGCCGCCGCACGAACACCCCGTACGACCCCCTCCTCGCGGACGCCTGACAAACCCGTGGGGCATGCCGCCACCGGGTACCGGCATTCCACCCGCGGTCCATGGTGCAAAGCACGGCTCGGTCACGAATGGGCCAACCGTGCCCGGGTCGGCCGATGGCCGGCTGTCCTCCTCCATGGGTCACGACGAGGTCTGTCACGCTCACGCGGTAGCGGTTGACGAGATCCCGCCGATCTTCTTGATCGGTCGGGATCCTTGTTGTTTCGAGGGCAGCACCACGGTCGTGAAACTCGATTCTTGCCGACGCGGTTCTCACTCAAAGCGGTACGCAGCAACAGAACCTTCTCTGGCACCCAACAACGTCGTCCCCCTCCGCCCTCCCACCCCCTGACACGGCTAGGACGGCGCGTACTCGGGGGGTGGTGGCGAGGTGAAGTGGCCCCACCCTGGGTCTTGCGGTGGGACGGTAGATGTGGTGCTCCGAGGTTGGGTGCTGCCGAGGCTGTCGGCTCGCTGCTCCGCGTTGTTCAGGCGCCCGGTTGTCCGGTCAACGTGAGCGGGCGTACCGCCGGTTCGAGCAGTGACAACGTCCGCTGCTGCGCGTCGAGAGCAACTTGGATCCCGACGGGCATCGGCAGATTCGGGCCGGCGTGTCCGAACTCGACGTTGCCCAGGACCGGGATGTCACGGTCGCCGAGGACATCGAGGACGATCTCGCGCAGGGTCGGGGACGCGTCGGGTGAGCCGAGTCCGTCGATCCCGTCCGGGATGCCCACAACCATGCCGGAGATCCGATCGAGGATGCCGGCGTGCCGCAGTACCTGCAGATAGCTCCACACATACGCTGCCAGGCCTCCCGCCTCCTCCCAGAACAGCACCGCGCCGTCGAACCATTCGAGCGGCAGCGCGTAGGGCGTCGCCTGGTTCAGCACGATGCGGTTGATCACTCCACCGATCAGCCGGCCTTCGGTGCGACCGGCACGCCAGCACTCCCACGTCGGGGTGGCCGGCAGCGCGCCGATCGGCTCGGTACCGGTCAGCAGCGTGGAGTAGAGCTTCTCGAGTTCCGTCCTGCGTGCCGCAGTCGCGCGCTGCCAGTGTCCGCCGAGTCCGGGGGTGGCCAGGTCGGTATGGAAGCCGACCAGACCCGTGCGCGCGTAGAGCACCAGATGCAGCAGCGAGATGTCGCTGAAGCCGAGGATCGGCTTGGGGTCGGCAGTGATCGCCTCGAAGTCGATCAGATCGAGGTATCCGAGCGCCGTCTGGCCGCCGTCATGCGCGATGATCGCGCGCACCTCGGGATCCCGCAGGAGAGCGTTGAGCTCTTCGGCGATCTCCGCCGGCCGGGCCGCGCTCCACCAACGGTGCCGCCCTCCTTCGAGGAGCGGTGCCCGACGCACACGGAAGCCCATCCGCTCGAGCACGACCACCGCCTGCTCGAGGTCGGGCTCGTTGACGGCATGGAGTGGCCCGGACAGCGATGCGACAACGACGAGATCTCCGGGCCTCAGGGCGCGAGGTCGAAGCGGTTGAGGCAGTGCAGTAAGGGTCACCGAGGGAGTATCCCGACTCCCTCAGCCCCACGCGACGCATTTACCGACCGACCGACCGACGGGCCAGCATGCCTTGCCTGCATGCCCCGGGTCCTGGGCCCAGAGCAAGCTGCGCTCCGGGGCTCGAACCGGGAGGGCCCCGGCCTGTTCCCGGACATTGAGCAGGTCTGAACAGAAGAACTTGACAGACATCCCATGAGCTTGCGTGTCAACGGCGAGGACTCGACCAGCAGGGCCACGATCTGTCAACGGGATTCGGGGTCCGGGGAGCAAAGACGGCCCGGACCACGTCGTGCCCGCTCTGGAGACGATCTTGGGCCACTCGCGCACTCGCACACTCTCCGACTCGACGTGACCATGGCGACCCCCGAGCTGACCCTGGCCCCGCACAACCCGGCGATGGCCCTGGTCGTCCCGCCGTACGAGGCCTCCCTCGTTCAGCCGGGCGAGCAGGCCGGGCAACTGGCCGGGAGGATCGGCGGACGCACCGCTGCCTGAACCGATCGCCGACGCCGGTGGACATCGGATCACAAGGCGGTGCCCGCGCCTGGAATGGGCGTGGCGCGCCCATGACGAGGTCGGTCGAGTAGCCGGCGGTGACGCAGGTCCTGGACCTGTCGAGCCCTGGGCCGCTGTCTGGCGGCGGCGATGTGTGGCGCACATCACTACCGACGACATACCTACCAGTCGGTACCCTCCTCGGGAGTGCGAACGACAGGAGACGTGATGTCTGCGACCAACCGCCAGATCCGCCTGGCAGCCCGCCCCGTCGGCGAAGTGAAGGCCGACGACTGGGAGCATCGTTCGGAGCCCGTGGAGGAGCCGGGTCCGGGCTGCTTCGTGGGCCGTACGCGTGTGATCTCCCTGGACCCGGCCATGCGCGGCTGGCTGGACGACCGCCCCTCCTACCTGCCTCCGGTCGGGATCAATGAGGTGATGCGCGCCGGTTCGGTCATCGAGGTCACCGCCTCGCAGCACCCCGAGTACCGGCCGGGCGACCATGTGGTCGGCACCTTCGGCGTCCAGGAGTACGTGGTCTCCGACGGCAAGGGCGCCGTCAAGATCGACACTTCTCTCGCCCCGCCCTCCACCTACCTCGGCGCGCTGGGCATGCCCGGCATGACCGCGTACTTCGGTCTCCTCGACGTCGGCGCGCTGAAGGACGGCGAGACCGTCGTGGTGTCCGGGGCGGCCGGCGCGGTGGGCACCATGGTCGGGCAGATCGCGAAGGCCAAGGGCTGCCGGGTCGTGGGCATCGCCGGCGGACCGGACAAGTGCGCACTGCTCACCGACGAGCTCGGCTTCGACGCGGCGATCGACTACCGCGCCGAGGACGTCAGGAAGGCGCTGCGCCGCGAGGCCCCCGACGGCATCGACGTGTACTTCGACAACGTCGGAGGGGACATCCTCGACGCCGCCCTGACCAGGCTGGCGATGCACGCGCGCGTCGTGGTATGCGGCGCGATCAGCCAGTACAACAACGAGACCCCGGTCAAGGGCCCGTCCAACTACCTGACGCTGCTGGTGCGCCGCGCCCGCATGGAGGGCTTCGTCGTCTTCGACTACGCCAAGCAGTACGCCAAGGCCGCCCAGGAGATCGCCGCCTGGATCGAAGACGGCCGCATCAAGGTCAAGGAACACGTGGTGCGAGGCACTGTCGACGACTTCCCCGAGACGCTGCAGATGCTCTTCCGCGGCGAGAACGTCGGCAAGCTCGTGCTGGAACTGGCGTGACCGCCGCCGACGTCCTTCGGGACGCGAAGACGGACGGCACCGCCCTCGCGGGCAAGGTGGCGCTCGTCACCGGAGGTGCCGGCGGACTCGGCCGGGCCATGGCACTCGCCCTGGCGCAGGCCGGGGCGCGGGTGGTGGTCGCGGACATCGACGCACGGGCCGGCCGTGAGGTGGCCGACCTGGCCGGCGGCACCTTCCGCGCCTGTGACGTCTCCGACCTCGACGCCAACCGGGCGCTGGTGGGCTTCGCCCAGGAGGTGTACGGCGGTCTCGACATCGCGCTGCTCAACGCGGGCGTGACGACCGGATGCGGCGTCGGGGACGACTTCGACCAGGCGCGCTACCGCGGGGCGATGGGCGCCAACCTCGACGGCGTGGTCTACGGCACCCACGCGGTGCTGCCGGCGCTGCGCGCCCGTGGCGGTGGAGTGATCGTGGCGACCTCCTCCCTCGCGGGTCTGGCGGCGGTACCGCTCGACCCGTTGTACGCCGCCAACAAGCACGCGGTCGTCGGGCTGGCCCGCTCGCTCGGGCCGGCCCTCGCGCCGGACCATGTGCGTTTCAACGCGGTCTGCCCGGGCTTCGCGGAATCGCGGATCATCGACCCGCTCCGCGACATGCTGTCCGAGCAGGGCATGCCCGTCATCCCGGCCGAGTTGGTGGCGGACACGGTGCTGCGGATCGTCACCGGCGACGGTACGGGGGAGTGCTGGTTCGTCCAGGCGGGCCGCGAACCGGAACCGTTCCGCTTCCGCACCGTCCCTGGGCCGGTCAAGCCGGCCACCGTCTGACGCGGACGAGACCTTTCGGACCGGACCGGACCGGCGCGGCCTCGGCCTCGTCCGCCGAGGCCGCGCACGCCGAAGCGGACAGGGATACCGCGCCGGCTGCGGTCGGTCGGCCGGGCCATCAGCACCTTCGGGTTTTCGGTCGGGGGTCGAGGTCCGATGGTCGTCGCTGTTCCCTGGTGGGTGCGGCACGACCGGGACGGGGCACGACCTGGACGCGGTGCAGAGGGGACGCGGTGCGGAGGGGACAGGGCTGGCGCTGTCGGCCGGCCAGTTCCACCCCGCCACAAGACGGGTGACCCGACGCGCGCTCCGGGGGACCTCTCAGGTGACTCCGGCGGTCGTATGGTTTGGAGTGATTTATGGTGAATCAAGGAGTATGCCCCCACCGGAGGTGCAATGACGCGCGCCGCGGCAGCGATCGTCTCCCTGGCTGTCAGCGTGGCGCTCATCGTCGCCACATCGGCTTGTGACCAGGACGGGTCGGAGTCGTCGAGCCGTCAGTACGGCGACTGCCCGGTCTCTGGACGCTACGGTGAGTTCGACCTGTCACCCGAGACGGCGGGCGCCCTCACGGTCAAAACGACCTTGCCCGCACCCGGCTGGTGGAACGGCGACACCCCGGACTCCGTCAAGAGCGGCTACGAGTACTGCATGGCCGCCAACATCGCCTACCGGTCCGGACTCGACCGGTTGAAGGTGGAGAACGCCCCCTTTCCGGAGGTGGTGTCCGGCCGCACCGCAAACTTCGACCTGGCCCTGGCGCAGATCACGATCACCCCGGAACGGAGCGAGGTCGCCGAGTTCTCCCCGCCCTACCTCTCCTCGACCCTGGGAGTGCTGATCCGGGACGGTGAGAAGATCGGCGAAGACAACATCCGCGACGCCCGCATCGGAGTGGCCGAGGGCACCACGGGCGAGGAGTTCGTCGAGAAGCGCCTCAAGCCGGCCAAGCCCGTCACCGCCTTCGCCAACGACCCGGCGCTGGTCACGGCGCTGGAGGCGGGACGAATCGACGCGGTGGTCCACGACACGACGATTCTGCTGGCGTATCCCCAGAAGCGGGAGAGCAGGGTGCGCCTCGTGGGCCAGTACAGGACCGACCAGGGTTACGGGGCCCTGTACCCGAAGGGGTCGCTCAACAAGGACGAGCTGGACCGGATCATCAGGCAACTGATCGACGACGGAACGCTCACCAAACTGTCGGCCGTCTATCTCGGGGCCGCTTTCGGCCAGGACCCGGCCAAGATTCCGTACTTCACGGCCGACGACGGCTCCTGAACGCTCCGGGCACGTGCGCACACCCCCGGGCGGTCTGACTTCCGTCCCGTCACAGGTCCGCCATCAACAGAGCGCCCAGGTCCCCGCCGGCTCCGCCGTCGAGCGCCTGCTCAGCCCAGATGATCTTGCCTCGGTCGGTGTACCGGGTCCCCCAGCGGCGGGACAGTTGCGCGACGAGAAACAGACCACGGCCGCCCTCGTCGGTGGAGGCCGCACGGCGCAGGTGCGGGGAGGTGCTCGTGCCGTCGGCGACCTCGCAGATCAGGCTGTCGCGGTCGCGCAGCAGCCGCAGGCTGATGGGGTTCGCTCCGTACCGGATGGCGTTCGTCACGAGTTCGCTGAGGATCAGCTCGGTCGCGAAGGCGGCCCCGCCGAGCCCCCAGGATTCCAGCCTTCGGGTGGCCTCGGCGCGGATCCGGGAGACGGCCGCGGGGTCGTCGGGCACCTTCCACTCCTCGACCTGCTCCGGGTCGAGGAGCCGGGTGCGTGCGACGAGCAAGGCGACATCGTCACTCGATCGGGTGCGCAGCATCGCGTCGAGCACCACCCGGCAGGTGTCGTCGGGGGTGGCGCCGTCCGTATGGGCGAGCGCCTCCCTCAGCATGCCGAGCCCGGTGTCGATGTCACGGCCGCGGGCCTCGACCAGGCCGTCGGTGTAGAGGACCAGCCGGCTGTCGGCGGCCAGCCGGAGTACGGCCGTCTCGACCGGCAGACCTCCTCCCACGCCGAGTGGCGGGGCGACGGGGATTTCGGGGAAGGTCACGGAGCCGTCGGGCGAGACCAGCGCGGGACCGGGATGACCGGCCCGGGCGAGAACACACCGCCCGGAGACCGGATCGTAGACCGCGTACAGGCATGTGGCACCGGTGACGGCTTCGGTGTCGCCCTCGGCCGCTGCGTCCTGGTCGATCCGGGTGATCAGGTCGTCCAGGTGCGCGAGCAACTCGTCCGGGGGCAGGTCCAATGCGGCGAAGTTGTGCACCGCGGTCCTCAGCCGGCCCATCGTCGCGGCGGCGTGCAGACCGTGTCCGACGACGTCGCCGACCACCAGGGCCACCCTGGCACCCGGCAGCGGTATGACGTCGTACCAGTCGCCGCCCACCCCCGCCTGGGCGGGCAGGTATCGGTGCCCGACCTCCAGGGCGGACAGTTCGGGGAGGGCGCCGGGCAGCAGGCTGCGCTGGAGAGTGACAGCGGTGGTGTGCTCGCGGGTGTAGCGACGCGCGTTGTCGATGCACACCGCCGCCCGGGCGGTGAGTTCCTCGGCGGGGGACAGGTCGTCCGGCTCGAAGGGGTCCTGCTCCGAACGCCAGAACGCCACGACCCCCAGCAGTTGGCCCCGGGCCTGGAGCGGCACTGAGATCATGGAGTGGATACCGGACTGGATGACCTTCTGGGCCCGCTCCGGGTCCTGGGCCCGCCATTCGTCGGCGGTGGCGAGGTGCGCCACCAGGATCGGGCGGCCGTTGGTCATACCGATCGCCAAGGGGGTGTCGGGTACGTAGCGCATCAGCTTCCCGGCAGGGTGAAGGGGCGTGTCCTCCCGGATACCCGCGGTTGCGATACGACGCATTTCCCTACCCGCACCCGTTGGCTCGTCACCTTGCAGCACGGACTGCACCAGCTCGACGGTGGCGAAGTCGGCGAAGCGCGGGACCGCCACCTCGGTCAGTTCCTCGGCGGTGCGTTTCATGTCGAGGGTGGTGCCGATCCGCGTGCTGGCCTCGTAGAGCAGTTGCAGGCGCCCGCCCGCCACTTCCGCCCGGCCCGCGAGGGCACGCAGCTCCGTGGTGTCCCGCAGGGTGGCCACGCTGCCGGCCTGTGGGCCCACCGGTCGCACGCTGACCGCGAGCAGGATGTCTCCGGCCAGGAAGACCTTGTCCGTGGCCGTCCGGCCCGATCCCAGCAGCCCGGCCAGTGCGGGGCTCAGCCCGAGTTCGGTGACCGGCCTGCCTTCGGCCTCCGGCGGCAGAGCGAGCAGCCGACGCGCCTCGTCGTTGACCAGCAGCAACCTTCCGGAACCGTCCAGGATGATGACGCCTTCACGCACCGCGTGCAGCACCGCGTCGTGGTGCTCGTACATGCGGGTCATCTCCACCGGCCCCAGACCCTGGGTCTGACGTCGCAAACGCCCGCTGACCAGTGCCGACCCACCCGCGGCCAGCAGCAGCGCGACACCGCCCGCTGTGAAGATCACCGGTATCTGGTGCTGCACGACGCTCGTCACCTTGTCCACCGTGACCCCGACGGTGACGAGGCCGACGGCGGTCCCCTTGTCGTCGAAGACGGCCACCGTCGAGTCGACCGCCTTCCCGAGGCTGCTGTCGAACGTGTTCTGATGGGGCTCGCCTTCGAGTGCCTGGCCGTAGGAGGTGGAGACGTGCTTCCCGATCTGGTCCGGATCCGGGTGGGTCCACCGGAAGCCGTAGGGGCTCAGCGCCACGACGTAGTCGACGCCGGTCTCCATGCGCACCGTTTCGGCATGCGGCTGGAGTGCCGCCGTCGGGTCGTCGCTCTCCATCGCCTCCGCGGTGCCCGGGGCGTTCGCGAACGACTCGGCCGCCACCAGTGACCGGTCGCCGGCTTCCTGGATGGCGCGGTTGCGGTCCTGTATCACGAGCACGACCACGGCCGTGGTGATGAGCAGGAGGACGACCACCAATTGCAGCAGGAAGACCTGACTGGCGACGCTGCGCGGTTTCCGCAAGGACAGCAGACGTCGGCCGGCCGCATGGTGACGAGCCTTCGGGCCGGCGTCCGGCGGCCCGGCCTTCGGTGGCACGCGGTCGGACCGTCGGCTCGCTGGGACATAGCGCCCGAGTTTGCCCATTTTCCCAGTATCAATGACCGGCCCGGCGGGCGCGGCTCAGGACGGGCCCGGCCGGTAAGGTCGGGCCGCTGCCGCAGCAGGCGGGGAGTCGTCCGCGCAGGACCCGGCGGCGGACACGACTTGCCACCCCGGCCCCGCGCTCGGCGGCGCCCGCGGACCGTCGTGGCCGAAGTAGAGCGAATCGACCCCCGGATTCGCGGAATCCCTGGCTGTGGCACGGAGGGCTCCCGGACTGCTCCTCTGCGCTGCGTGAAGACTGGCCATGGACCAGCTCCGCCCCGCGCACGTTCGGCGATCGCCGGGCGGATGCCGCGCTCGCGAAGGAGGCGCCGGTATGTCTCGTAGCCGCGGTCGGCGATCGAGCGGATCCCGTCTGATCAGGCGGTCGGTTGCAGTCGGACGCAGCATTGTCCGGGGCGGGGTGCCAGGCATGCCTGGAGTCCTGCCTCGTCGAGGCCGCTGAGTACGCCGCGCATCAGGTGGAGGTTCATGCCGCACACCGTCTGGGTGTGCTCGCGGGCCAGCACGTGGAAGGGGCAGTTGGCCAGCACGATGGCGTCGTCCTCGCGACGCGGCTCGAAGCCGTACCGCTCCAGCAGGTCGAAGACGTTCGTCGTGTTCTGCTCGCCCAGTTGTGTGCCGAGTTCTTCGGCCTTGCGGTGCAGGACCTCGCGCACCGGCTCACCGGTGGCGTCGGATTCCTCCACGGCTTGGGCGAGCAGCCGCCCGGCCAGTTCGTAGCGGCGGTCCGGCAGACTGACGGCGACCTGTTTCGCCGAGCGGCGGTAGAGCTTGGCCGGCCTGCCCGCGCCCGGTCCGGAGCGTCCGCTGCGGCGCTCGTAGATGGCGTCGAGCAGGGATTCGTCGGTCAGCCGGTCCAGATGGAAGGCGGCGGTCTGGCGGGCCAGTCCGAGGGCCGCGGCGGCCTCGTCCCGGCTGACGGGGCTGGGCTGGCGCGCCACATGGTCGTACAGCCTCCTGCGGGTTGGCTCGTCGAGAGCGGCGATGGCGGAGACGTCGGGGTCGCGTACTTCCTTCGGGGTGTCCACGAACACCAGTGTAAAACCCACAGTCATTGACTAAAGAGCGATGGGGAGCTTCTATTGTTAATGAATCTTGTCGATAGAAGGAGCGGGTCATGTCCTCCGTAACCACAACCACCACCTCCGCTGCCCCGCGGCGGCCGCTGTTCACCGACCCCGGCTATCAGGCGTTCGTGATCCTGCGTACCGGGTTCACGGTGGCGCCGATCCTGTTCGGCCTGGACAAGTTCGCCAACCTGCTCGTTGACTGGCCGGCATACCTCGCTCCGTGGATCGATGACGTGGTTCCCGGCAGCGCCCAGACGGCCATGTATGCGGTCGGCGTGATCGAGATCGTGGCCGGCCTCGCCGTGGCGTTGGCTCCCCGCTTCGGGGGCTGGCTGGTCGCGGGCTGGCTGGCCGGCATCATCGTCAACCTGCTGACCATCCCGGGCCACTACGACGTCGCGCTCCGCGATTTCGGACTGCTCCTCGGCGCCGTCGCCCTCGCACGGCTCGCCCAGCGCTACCACGCGAAGCGGCAGCGGCCGTGACCGGACGCCCGGCAGCCTGAAGGAGTGCGACAGCGCCGATGTCCGACAGGGCTGGGACGTCCGGCCCTTGCAGACCCTGACGGGGGCTACCGAAAGAAGCATCCGCCGGGGCGGCAGGCCCCTGCCCCCGGGGCCCCTGACCACTCAACCCGGTGAACCTTCCCGGCCACAGCACAAGCCGCGGGCCGGAACGTGACGGAGCCCGGAAGCATGTCCAGCTCCCGGGCTCCAGCTTGCCACCCATTTGCGCACACCGGCGGCGTTTAAGAGCCGCGGGTCACGTTGAGATCGACGTGTTCTGCCTTTGAACTACAGCGCCACGAGAGAGGCGCCGAGGGGACTTGAACCCCCATCCGTCGATGTTCGCCCACGCTCGGTCGATCCGGTGTTCGGCGGCGAATACTGAGACTGGAGCGAGAATCTGAGTTTCACGGGGCCGCCTCTGCCAGGCTTGGGCCACCCCCGCCCGTGGTGCGGGGAGAGGGATTCGAACCCCCAACTGACACCCCTTCATCAGCTTCAACATCAGTTTCAGCTTGCGCTCATCGCGCACCCTCCGCTCGCGACGGAGGGCGTGTGTGGGGGCTACCGGAAGAGGTAGCCGAATACCGCGTCGCCGACCCGCTGATCGGTGACTTCTGTGCTGTTCGCCTCCTCGCGAGCGAACTTCACGGACTGCTGGAGCTTCTCGACGCGGTCGAGGAGCTCGTTGACCCGCCGGGCGGGCAGCGCGCCGGAGAACTTCACCGTGGTCCAGTAACCGACCGGGACGTCCTCGTAGTACACCTCGACCTGTGCCGGGTGCTTCTCCGTGGCCTCAGCCTTCACGTGGTTGCGCGGAACCTTCTTCGTGCGGATGGTCCGCACCGGGTCCGTCTTCCACGAGTCCGTCGAGGGGTCCAGGTTCCACGATTCCGAGGCGTCGAGCACTGGCAGCTTGCGCACGAAGGTGTGCAGGTCGGTGAGTTGCTTCTCCAGGAACAACAGGTACGGGACGGGCACCTGGGGCAACAGCACCGCACCGTCGACCACCACGTCCGCGACCGCGGACCGGTTCGCCCAGTCCTTCGTCGCGGTCACGTCGAAGAGCCGCGTCAGCGTCCCGGCGGTCGACCGCAGAGCGTCCTCGGCCTTGATCTGCACCCGCGTGGACTCGGGCGGCAGCTGCTCGCCCTCCTCGTCCTTGGGCTGGTAGGTGCGGGAGATGCCGGCCAGCAGGGCGGGCTTCTGCACGTCCTGGTGAGCCTGGGTGAGCTCCTGGAGAGCCTTGGACTTGACGCCCTTTTCGACTGCGATGATCTGATTCAACTTCGGCACACAGTGAACCTAACAACCCTGCGCCGTACGCACATCCGATTAAAAAACGCTCTGGGCACCTACCCGTGCCGTGCGATCCCGGAGACGGCCGTCCGCGCGGCGGCCTCCGGCGTGAAGTGGATCGACACCGCCCCCCACTACGCCACCGGCCAGGGACTGTCCGGCGGATCATGATCGGAGCCATAAGCGGATCGCTGCTGCGGTGACGGTGCCGTGGAAGACGTAGGCCCTCTTGTCGTAACGGGTTGCGACGGCACGGGAGTTCTTGAGCCGGTTGATGGTCCGTTCGACCTCGTTGCGTCGCTTGTAGCGGTCGCGGTCGAAGCCGGTGGGCCTGGACGCCTGCGCGCCAGGGGTGCCTATGCCTTGCGTACGGCGTTCAGACAGCGGGCGGCGTGGGCGTGCAGGGCGTCGGCGAGTTCGGGTGGCGCGTCGGTGAGAGTGAAGTCGGCGTCGACCGAGGTGATCATCCAGGCGAGGTCACGGGGGCTGTCGGCGCCCAGGTGCAGTAGGCAGCTGTCATCGTCGACGGGTTCGATGACACCCATGCCGGGCCAGATGCGGTCGGTGACCGCTGCGGCGGGCTCGTGCAGGGTGATGGTGGCCTGGAACGGCCAGGTCCGCGACGACAGCTGGTGAGCCAGATAGGTGGCCACGTCGGTGTCGGGGAGTTCTTGGGGGGTGAACCGCGGTCCGGTCGGCGTGCGCGGAGTAAGTCTGTCGACGCGGAAGGTGCGCCAGTCCGCGCGGTCGGTGTCCCAGGCGACCAGGTACCAGTGGCGGTCGAAGCTGACGAGGCTGTGCGGTTCGACCAAGCGCGTGCTGCGGCTGCGGCGAGGGCCGGCGTAGTCGAAACGCAGCCGCTCGCGTCGGCGGCACGCCTCTGCGATGGCGATGAGGGTGTCCGCGGAGACCTTGGGAGCAGGGGCTGCGCCAGCCCGGACGGTAGCGGTGTGCAGGGTGTTCACTCGGTACCGCAGCCGGGGTGGGAGCATCTGCTCGAGCTTGGTGAGCGCGCGCATCGAGGACCCTTCGATGCCGGCGACCGAGCCACCGGCCGCCGTGCGCAGGCCGACGACGACGGCGACAGCCTCGTCGTCGTCGAGCAGCAGCGGCGGCAGCGTGGTCCCGGCCCCGAGCCGGTAGCCGGCAGTGCCCTGGGTGGCGTTCACCGGGTAGCCGAGCGCGCGCAGCCGCTCCACGTCGCGGCGCAGGGTGCGTCGGCTGACGCCGAGGCGTTCGGCGAGTTCGGCCCCGGACCAGTCGTGGTGGGTCTGCAGCAGGGAGAGCAGCTTCAGCAGCCGCCCGGAAGTCTCCAGCATGCCGTAAGACTGCCGGAAGGTGAGGACCGAAACTGACCTAAGCGAGTCCTAGCGTCGCAGCCATGGCGAACACGACACCCAGCGGTATCCGCTCCTTCCGCATCGACATACCGCAGGCCCAGCTCGATGATCTGCAAGCCCGCCTGGCCGCCACCCGCTGGCCGGATGAGCTGCCCGGTGTCGGCTGGAGCCGCGGCGTGCCGGTGGCCTACCTGAAGGACCTGGCCGAGTACTGGCGCGCCGCCTACGACTGGCGGGCGCACGAGGCGGAACTCAACACGTTCCCCCAGTACATGACCACCATCGACGGGCAGAACATCCACTTCCTGCACGTGCGCTCCCCCAGGGCCGATGCCACGCCGCTGATGCTGCTGCACGGCTGGCCGGGCTCGGTGGCGGACTTCCTCGATGTCATCGGGCCGCTGTCCGATCCCGACGCGCACGGCGGTGATCCGGCCGATGCGTTCCACCTGGTCTTTCCCTCGCTGCCGGGGTTCGCCTTCTCCACCCCGCTGGCCGGGCCGGGCATGGACCCGGCCAGGATGGCCGGGGCGTTCACCCAGCTGATGGCCCGCCTCGGCTACACGCGCTACGGCGTTCAGGGCTACGACACCGGCTCATGGGTCGCCCCGGAGATGGGAAAGCAGGCACCGGACCATGTGATCGGCGTCCACGTCAACGCCATGATGACATTTCCCATTGGGGCGGAGGGCGAGATGGACGGCCTGACGGAGGCCGAGCAGCGACGCTGGCATCGGATGCAGAACTTCAACGACGGTTACCTGCAGTGCAATTCCAAACGTCCGCAGACCGTGGCCTACGCCCTCACCGACTCCCCTGTCGGCCAGCTGGCTTGGATCGTGGAGAAATTCAAGGAGTTCACCGACCCGGAAGACGCACTGCCCGAGGACAGCATCCACCGGGACCGCATCCTGACCGAGGTCTCGCTGTACTGGCTGACCGCCACAGCTGCCTCGGCCGCTCAGGTCTACTACGAGGAGATCTCAGCGAGCACCTGGAGCGAAGCCGCAGCGGACGACCGGACTGCCCCCGAGGCGGCGCACGACACCGGGTGGAGCGACGGTCAGGGCGACGGGGCAGCCGGTCCACGGGGGACCGTGCCCACCGCCGTGCTGCTCTCCGCCCGCGATGTGACCATCCGCCGCTGGGCCGAACGCGACCACAACGTCGTGCGGTGGACCGAACTCGACCGTGGCGGCCACTTCCTCGCCATGGAAGCCCCGGAACTGCTCGTCAGCGACGTCCGCGAGTTCTTCGACAAGGTGCGCTGACAGGAAGCGCCCCGAACCCTCAAAGGCCGGGCGAAACAGTCCCGCCCAATGAGCATGCAACCAAGTGGGGACAGGAGCAGAGGTGGGGGTTTCCAGAGGCCGGACCGGCAAGCGGTCGGCGACTTCCGCCGACCGCTGCCGCTGGAGTGGGATCCCACCGAACCGTGCCACGAGTGGCTTCCTGTTCCTGAGATGCCTCTAGCAAGCCCTCGTGGCGGAACGGGATCAGAACATGGTGTTGTCATTGAGGGGAGGGGCCGACGGCACGTCCTGGACGGAGTCCCAGTGTTCGAGGATCTTGCCGTGCTTGCCGACGCGGAAGATGTCCACGACGGCCTGGCCGCGGTCCTCGGGGTTGAGGCGGTAGTGGGCGTGGATCGCCACGAGGTCGCCTTGGGCGATGACGCGCTTGCGTTCCACGATCAGGTTCGGGAACTGCTGGAAGAAGTTGGTGAACTGCTCGCGCAGGCCGGCCGAGCCGTTGGGGATGGTCGGGTTGTGCTGGTAGTACTCCGGTGTCAGGTACCTGACCGCGTCGGGGTTCTTGTCGACGAGGAGGGTGTCGAAGTAGGCGGTGGCCACCTTCTGGCTGAAGGGGGTCATCCAGCGAGGGCCGGGCTGGTTGGTGCGTGGCCGGCTGACGGTGCCAAACATGTCGTTGCCGTTGACGGTGGTCGCCGGTACGTCCTGGACCACGTCCCAGTGCTCGGCGATCATGCCGTCCCGGTCGAAGCGGAAGATGTCGACCACGGACGAACCGCGGGTGCCGGGCTCGTAGACCGGGTTGGAGTGGACCATGACCAGGTCGTCCTGAGCGATGACCCGCTTGACGTTGTACACGTGGTCCGGGAACCGCGCGGTCCAGTCGCGGATGAAGTTCTTGATGGCCTCCCGGCCGTCGGGGGCCATCGGGTTGTGCTGGATGTAGTCCGCACGGATGTACTGGTCGGCGACCTTGAGGTTGCCCTCTTCGAAGAGCTGCCTGAGTACGCGGACGGCGACACGCTTGTTGCGCTCCTCGGCGTGGGGGTTCGCTTGCCGGGAGTCGGCGACGGTCAGGGAGGAGGCGGGGGTGGACGCCGAGGCGGCGGGCACGAATCCGGCCATGGATCCGATGGTCGCCGTGGCCAGCAGAGCGGCGACGGTCCTCCTGGACAGGTGCGTATTGCGCATGACGGTGTTCTCCAATACGGGGGTGGTGAGCGCTGCGTCAGGTGGAGAACCAGGTCCTGGACACGAGCAGCCCTCAGTGGGAAAAGGGAGTTGACGGAATGGCGGATCAGGCCAGGAACTGCTCGGATACCTGCCACAGGCGCGCGGCCGCCTCAGGGTCCAGTGCGTACGCCGCGACCCCGGTGTTGGTACCTGGCCGGTGCGGTTCGGCCTCGTCGCAGTCCTCGAAGTACCGGCCGGTGACACCGTCGACCACGGGTGACGCGGCCAGCAGCACCGAGTTCGCGGCCCCCTGCTCCACCGTCTTGAGAGTCAGCTCGGGTGGCCGCGTTCCCTCGCCGATGAGGACCTGGAGGTGGGCGGTGAACTGCGCCATCTCGGCGTCCCCGATGTGGCGCATCAGGTTGGTCTGTATCGCGCCGGGCATGGGCGCGTTGACCGCGATCCCGTCGTCGGACCAGCGCCGGGCGGCCTCGACGGCGAACAATACGTTGGCCGTCTTGGCCTGTCCGTACGCCAGCCACGGGTCGTACGGCCGCTCAGTGAAGTGCGGGTCGTCGAAGAGGATCGGCGAGAAGAGGTGTCCGCTGGAGCTCACCGACACCACCCGGGCGCCGCCGGCCGCCGCGAGCGCGCCGTGCAGCCCGGTGGCGAGGGCGAAGTGCCCCAGGTGGTTGGTGGCGAACTGCAGCTCCCAGCCCCGTGGCGTCCGGGTCTGCGGAGTCGCCATCACGCCCGCGTTGTTGACGAGGATGTGCAGCGGCCCGTGCCATGCGGTCACGAATGCCTCGACGGACGTCGGATCGGTCAGATCCAGGGAGGCGACCGTCACGCCCTCGGAGCCGGTGGTGACCTTGATGTCCTCCGCGGTGCGGCGGCCGGCGGCCGTGTCCCGCACGGCGAGGACGACCTGCGCGCCGGCCCCGGCGAGTGCCCGGGCGGTCTTTACACCGATGCCGGAGGCGGCTCCGGTGACGACGGCGCGGCGGCCGGTGAGATCCGTGCCCGCGATGACGTCGGCAGCCGTGGATCCGGCGTGGAAGGGGGTGGTGATGCGTGTGCTCGTGGTCATGTCGGCACGTGCTCCCGGTTTGCTACGATCAAAAATCGGAGGCTCCTCCGCTTTGCTTGAACTTTAAACGGAGGCGCCTCCGGTTGTCCAGGAGGAAGGGATGCTGTGACCGGCAACACACGCGGACTGCGTGCCGACGCGCGCCGCAATCGGCAACGCCTGCTCGACGTGGCCGTACGTGCCTTCTCCGAGCGGGGCACGGACGCGTCGCTCGAGGCCATCGCCAAAGAGGCCGGTGTGGGCATCGGCACGCTGTACCGGCACTTCCCCACCCGGGAGGCCCTGCTTGAGGCCGCATACCGCAACGAGGTCGCGCGGGTCTGCGACAGCGCCGAGGAACTGCTGGCGCAATACCCGCCCGACCAGGCGCTGCGGGTGTGGATGGACCGGTTCATCGACTATCTGGCCACCAAGCAGGGCATGGCGGACGCGTTGAAGGCCGTCATCGCCTCCGGTGACTCGGACCCGTTCGCCGAGAGCCTGGACCGGATCAGCACGGCCATCAGCACGCTGCTGAAGGCCGGGGCCGAGGCGGGCGTCCTGCGCTCCGACGTCGACCCTCTCGACGTCGGCTTCAGCCTCGGCGGCATCCTGCTGATCACCACCGACAAGGGGCTGCGCGACCGCGCGGGCCGCATGCTCGATCTACTCCTCGACGGACTCCGCCACCGCGCCGGCTGATCCCCCAGAGACCCTCTCCAACGCCGCTCGACGTGCTGCGCAGCGTCGCAGCAGAGGAGCCGGAGTGGCCGGAGTGGCCGGCGTCGGACGGGCACCTCCTCGTGGAGGCGCGCAAGCGGCAGGCCGAACCGGCCGTTCAGGCCCGTCACGGAGGGTCTCGGGTGACCATCCCGTCCGCGCCGTGATCCCCGCCGAGGAGTGGTGGGCGACGGTCGTGGTGGCGACCCCGTGCGGCGTCCCGATTGGTTCACGAAGTTGTCCCGGTTGGAATGCGGCACGGTGTGGGGGGTGTGGCGGCGGTTAACGTTCCTGGTCGCGGGGGTGGGTGTCGGTGTGGCATCGGGCCGTGCGCATTTGTGATCCGACGGATCCAGATGAATCCAGACGAATCCACGGGGGTACGGCGACATGGCCATGGGACGAGACAGCGTGCCGGGTGACAGGTTCTCTCGGCGGCGCGCACTGCGGCTGGCCGGCGGTGGTCTCACGCTATCGGTGCTGGCGGTGGGCGCGGCAGGCTGCCGCGAGGACGACTCCGAGGCCGGCGGCTCAGGAGGATCGGGCGACGGGGCATCCGGTGGCGACAAGGCGACCACGGGTGGGGCCGGCAAGGACGGTGCCGGCAAGGACGGTGCCGGAAAGGACGGGCAGGCTCCCGAGCCGCTGTGGACGAAGACGACGTCCGCGCTGACGTACGGCGACAACGACGAACTCGTGGCCGCGGGCGGCGTGGTGATCGCCAGCGGGGAACCACTGGCCGCGCTGAACGCCTCGTCGGGCAAGGAACAGTGGTCGTTGAAGGGCGGCGCGGTCCCCGGGGCACCGATGCTGCTCGGAAAGGGCACGCTGTACCTGGCCAGCGCCGGCTACGACGGCACCGTCGCCGGCTACGACCCGGCCTCGGGCAAGGAGACCTGGCGCAGCCACCTCGGCAAGGAGTACCGGCAGCCGAGGCCGATCGCGGTGGACGACGAGCAGTTGTACGTCGTCGCGGAGATCCTGGAGGCCGACGGCTCGTCCAAGACCAATGTGATCGCCGCGCTGAACAGCACCACGGGCCGACTGGCGTGGAAGGAACAGCGCGACCTCGGCACCGAGGAGAACGGCATCCACGCCCAGGTCGAGGGCCGCCACCTCGTCTACACCGACTTCAAGAAGAACCTCACGGTGCGCGACACCGCCACCGGCAAGCAGGTGTGGACCCACCGGACCACCAAGACCAACTACGGCTTCTTCGCCGTGTACAAGGACCTGGTGATCGTTCCGCAGGGGCCGAAGCTGCAGGCTTTCAGCCTGGCCGACGGCTCGGCGAAGTGGTCGGTGGAGACGGCCGAGAGCTACGTCGCCTTCAAGGAGCCGGCCGTCCTGGACGACGTGCTCTACATCGCCGACAGCGACCGTACGCTGCGGGCTCTCGACCCTCGTACCGGCAAGAAGATCTGGCAGTCGGAGTCGCTCGCCGACGCCAAGCTCACGGTGCCGCGGCAGTACGTGAAGGCGGGCGGTCTCCTGTACGCGGCCACGGACCTCGACGAGCAGGGTGGCGTGATCGCCATAGACCCGAAGACCGGCGCCGTGCGCTGGACGTTCAACGACAAGTCCGGTGACTATCACGCCTGGTTGGTGGCCACGGACGGCAAGCACGTGTTCGCCCTGCACGGCACGAAGCTGCACGCGCTGCCCGTCTGACACCCACTCGCACCGGCCCCTCCCGTACGGGTGCCACACGCTCCCGCCCGCGCGCGCGGCGCACGCTGCGCGGGCGGCAGGCCGGCTGGCCGGCAGGCCGACTGGGGGCGTTGTCAGTGGTGACCATTAGTTTGGAGTCGATGGAGGTCGGCCGTTCCGGCCGGCCCGGGTCTTTCGGGGAGGGGTGCGCTGTGTCCGCTGCGCAGGCACGACAGTCGGGGAACACGACGTATCTGGAGCTGTCTCAGGAGAACGGCACCGCCCACAAGTTCTACGAGGTGACCGTCGAGGGGACCAGTGTCTCCGTGCGGTACGGGCGGATCGGTGTGGACGGGCAGCGTCAGACCTCTTCCTTCCCGACGGTCGAGAAGGCGCAGGCCGCGGCGGCGAAGAAGATCACCGAGAAGGTGCGCAAGGGCTACGCGCCGGCCGTTCGGGGGCAGCGAGCGGCCCGGTCCGTGACGCGCCGCCAGGTGACGTCCGCCCCGTCCACGGCGCGGGCGACCGCCCCCGTGCTGTGGCGGTTCCGCACGGGCGCCTCGGCGTTCGGCATCCATGTGGACGAGGACCGCTGCTGGGTCGGCAACCAGCACGGCGACGTCTACAACCTGAGCCACGACGGTGAGGTGCTGGCCCACTACTCCCTGCCCGACGGTGTGAAGTGCCTGGTGGCGGACGACTTCTGGATCTACGCGGGCTGTGACGACGGCCGGGTGTACGACCTCTCGGCGAAGGTGCCGTTCGCCGCCTACGACATCGCCTCCGAGGTGGACATCTTCTGGCTGGACATCCACGCGGGCGTGCTGAACGTCTCCGACCGGAGTGGCGGTCTGACGGTCATCGACCACGAGGACGAGCTCCAGTGGTCGCGCAACTCGTCGGGGCAGCACGGATGGATGGTGCGGGCCGACGGCCGCGCCGTCTACCACGGGCATGGCGACGGTGTGACGGCCTACGCGGCGGACGGAGCCCGTCAGCTCTGGCACACCCGGACCAGCGGCGATGTGCTCTTCGGATGGCAGGAGGAGGACGCGGTCTATGCCGGGACGGCGCGGCAGGTCGTCCAGCGGCTCGCCAAGTCCACCGGGGTCGTCGAGGCTTCCTACCGGTGCGACGCCGCGGTGTACTCGTGCGCCACGTCCCCCGGCGGGCGGTACGTCTTCGCGGGCGACTCCGCCTCCTCCGTCTACTGCTTCACCGCCGACGGCACCCGGCTGTGGAAGCTGGGTACGGGTGGCGGCTCGGCGCTCTCCATGCAGTACCTCGACGACAGGCTGTACCTCGTCTCCACCGACGGTTCACTCGCCTGCGTCGACGCGAGCGAGGCCGCGATCAAGGCCGCTCAGTCGGGCACCGTTCCGGTTGCCGCGGACATCAAGTTGGCGGCGGCCCTGCCGACGTACGCGCCGTTGACCACGGCCGCCTCCGTCGCCACGGTCAGCGCTGTTCCCGCGGCGGGCGGCGGAGTCGTCGTGGAGTGCTTCGAGCAAGGAGGCCGCGTGCGGGTGCGGGTGGTCTCCGAGGGCTACGAGCCGAGTTGGAACGTCCAGTTCCCGCGCGCCATACGCCAGCCGGGCGAACGCTATGTGGTGGACGCGTTGCACTCCTCGGAGGGGGGCTTCTACCGGGTTCGCGGGGAGATCAGGCGTCTGGTCTGACGAGTGGAGCGGTGGCGACGGCGCTGCCAGTGGCTGGTACCGGTGACGGTGTCCATGATGCCGACGGCGGACCTGACGTTGCCGTGGGCCGCAGGTGGTGTCCAGGCGGAGTACACGCCGTTTCGAGATCGCGTCACGAGAGTTCCGCCGTGTGCCTACCTCACACTCACGTACCGGCGTCGCCTCTGTGTGCGCCGCGGATCTGACGTTCTCCACGCGGGTTGTCACCGGGCTGGTCGCCGCACAGCCCGCGGCCGGCGCGGACCGTTGATCCGCCGTCCGCCCGGGAGGAGCAGGCCGTCCCGTTGTCACTCCCGGGCGGACAGACAGCGGTCAACTCCCGGCGCAGATGGTGCCGTTGAGGCGGAAGACCGTCGGGCCGGGGTTGGGGCCGTCATTGGCGCCGACGAAGCCGAAGGAGGCCGTCGACGTGCCGTCCGGGGCCAGCGGCCCGGCGTTCTCGGGCGCGGTGACCCGTACGTGCCGGCCGCTCTGGTGGAACGTGGCGTTCCAACCGGAGGATACCGACTGGCCGTCGGTGGACCAGTCCCAGTCCACGGTCCACCCGGTGATCGGGGTGTCCGAGAGGTTCCGGACGCTCACCGTGGCCACGAAACCGTTGCCCCAGCTCGTGTCGCGGTGGTAGGCCACCGTGCAGGCGGCGTCCGCCGGTGTGCCGGTGGTGAACGTCAGCGGATCGGACGGGGCGGCGAGCCGTCCCGCGGCGTCGGCCGCGAGCACGTTGACCGTGTGGGTGCTGCCCGGCGGCAGGTTCCGCAGGGTCACGGACGTGCCGGTGGTCTCGCCCACGAGGTAGGTGTGCGCGCCGTCGCGCTCCTGGACCAGGTAGCGGGCGGCACCGGTCGTACCCGTCCAGGACAGGCGCGCGGTGGTGTCGGTCACCGCCTCCAGCCTCGGGGTGCCCGGGGTGCCGGCGGCCGAGGCGCCGGGCCCGGTACCGGACTTCGGAGTCAGGGTGACGGTGAGCATCCCGTACGGCGGCACGGTCACGCGGGAGGCGGACGCCTCGCCGTCGGTCACGTCGGTGATGTCGCTGTCGCCGCGGGCGTAGCGGCTGACCTCTGGTGCGGCGGCGGACGGGGAGAAGCCCGCGTAGGCGAGGTCCACGGTCCGTGCGGTGTCCGGGTTCTTGTTGATGAGCAGGACGCTCAGCCGCCCGTCGCGACGGTGTACGGCGTGTGCGGAGAGGTCCTGCGTGGAGGACGCGGCGGCGACCATGGTGTCCCCGGAGGTGCCCAGTTCGCTGGTCATCTTCATGCCGTAGTAGGGGTGGAACGGCGTGTTCGGCGCCGGCTGGCAGACGTCGCCGGTGCAGGAACCGCTGGCCAGCATGCCCATGTCGCCGTAGTCGGTCTCGCCGTCGACGGTGGTGATCGCTCCGGGGCCGTTGTGCGTGTTCCACCAGTCGACGTTGAACACGCCGTTCTCCAGGGCCGTCATGAAGGCGTCGGCGGCGAACAGGCCGTTGGGGCGGGCGGTGAGCTGGGCGCCGCCGGTGTTGGTGTTGACCTCGGTGAGGGCGATGCCGATGCGCGGGGAGTCGGCGCCCGCGTACCGGTCGATCTGTGCGCGCACCTCGCGCAGTTCGCCGGGCAGCCGGGTCAGGCGGCTCATGGCCGTGTCGGCGCTGGTGTCGGAGCCGCCCGCGTACCAGTGGACGGTCACGAAGTCGATGACGTCGGTGACCTGGGACAGCACGGTGTGGTTCCAGTCGCCCGGATCGCCCTCGCCGGTGATGCCGTCCGGCCAGTTGCCCGGCGCCGTGAGGACCGCGCCGATCTTGACGGTCGGGTCGACGGCCTTCATGGCGGCGGCGTAGGCGCGGACCTGGCGGGCGTACTCCCGCGGGCTCTTGTCGGCGTGATCGTCGTGTTCCCAGCCGCTGCCGTAGTGGCCGTTGCCGTAGATCTCGTTGCCGATCTCCCAGTACTTGGCGCCGTAGTTCTTGGTGACGTTCGCGTACCGGACCCAGCCGGCCGCCTCCTCGGGCGTGCCCGAGCCGTAGTTGGCGATCAGGATCGGCTGCGCCCCGGTGGCGCGGACGGTGCCCATGAAGGCGTCGAAGCCGGTGCCGGGGGCGACGTATCCGCCGGGCGCGGTGTGCGTCTCCCAGTGGTAGATGTCGGCGTACGAGCCGCCGGGATAGCGCATCGCGCCGACATCGGCCGTCTTCATGAGGGCGCCGACCTCGGGGTCGTTCATGTGCGAGTCCCAGACGGCGGCGTTGACACCACGGGCGGTGTCGGACAACCGGCCAAGCGCCGCTTGCGTGTTGACGTGTACGTCGACGTCCGCGGCGGGCACCTCCTGCGCGGACGCGACACCGGCGGCGATGAGTGGGGGCAGCAGGGCGAGCGTGGCGGCCAGGGCGGCCGCGGTGCGGGCGAGTCGACGGGGGCTGCCGGTGGGGGCCGGTTTGCCGGGTCTGTGGAGCAAGGCCATGGGGGTCCTCCCTCGGGGGTCCGGCGGCGCGGGCGGACCGGGCGGCGCCGGGCCGTACGACCGGACAGACGGGCGGGTGTCGGAGCGGTGCCGGATCTCAGACCGCCCGGGTGAGGCGGCCTGTGGGAGCGCTCCCATGATGGGAGGGAGGTGATGCCCTGTCAACGGACTGAACGACAACGCCCCGCACCGGACGGATCCGGCACGGGGCGGGTCGGCGCGTGAAGGTAAGCCCCGGGCGGCGGGCGGTCGCGGCTATGGACTGATGATTACGGTTGGTGGCTCGGGGTTGTCGAGTTCACGCCGTCGCGGATTGCCGGCAGTGGTCTGTACGTCGGTGCGATGTGGCTGTGGCACGACGTGGGCCACCTGGCCTTCCACGTGGATGCAGCCCGGGTCGGCTCCGAGCTGGTTCGCGACGAGGACCAGTTCACGTCGCTGGCGCCTGAACTCAAGTCGGCAGGCGGCTGCGAACGTGACCGCGCTGAGGGAGAAGTTTGCGCGTCTGCCGGATGCCGCTCGATACCTGACATCCAGGCCGGTGCGGCGGGGACTTCTTTGGGACAGCTTCGACTCTGGGATCGCAGCCGCCCTGGTGGGGGATCCCGACACGGCCCGCGATTACTTCGAACGAGTCCTTCGAGAGGACGCCCCGGTCCCGTGTGAGGTCGATGCCCAGGGGAAGGCGCGTGAGCTTCACGCGATCGCGGCAGATCGCGACGCAGTGACCGCCTGGGTCACGCGGGCCGTCGACTCATGCCGGACAAAGCTGCCCTGGATCCCGTGCCGTTTTCGATCACCGGAGCGGACCCGCTCGTCGAGTGACAGAGCTGCAGTCAGGCAAGGAGGACTCGCTTCCGCAGCAGGCTGAAACCGGCCCGGCCGTACATCTGGCGTTTGATCATTTTGATCCGGTTGACGTGGCCTTCGACGATGCCGGAGCTCCACGGCGGTGTCAGGCCGGCGGTGACAGCGGCGAGATCGCGTTCGAGGCCGTTGACGAAGGTGTGGAGGGTGGGCAGGTCGTCGGCGCGGACCGCCTTGATCCATTGCGGGAGCTGGTCGCCCTGGAGCTGGGTAAGCATCTTCCATTTGAGCTTCAGACGCTCGCTCTCCGGCAGGGTGTCGGTCGGGGTGAGTCAGGATCCAGCCGGTGACCGTGCGTGGGGACGGCGGACGGGCTGCAGGCGCGGTCGGGGATGTCCGGAACGGCTGGAGGTGGGCGCGGACGGCTCCGTAGCCGCTCACCAACCTGACTGGGAAGAACGCGGGCACCCCTCGGTTGCCTCCCTTTACCGGGGGGCTGGGCCGAAGCCGCGGAAGCAGTGATCGACGGCGGCCTGCCGCTGCGGCCCAAGCGCGTGCACATCAGCCGGCCCGAGGATCCCCCACCCCTGAGGAGATCGACCTGTGGGAGGGGCTGCAGGCCCACCACCCGAACGCCGAGATGCTGTAAGGCCCTTCTCCTGCGTGCTACTGGCTGTGGTCGGGGTCGTGGCGTACGTAGGCCAGGGCGTAAGTGGTGCCTGGCGGTTGTCGCCAGCCGCTCTTCAGCGAACTTTCCGGTCAACGTCCTGGTCCTGTTCAGGTTTGGGGGTGGTGGCGATGAGGATCTGAGCGGCGTCGGTGATGTTGTCGGCGCGGACGGCGTGGGCCATCGCTTCGCGGGCGGCGTCGGCGGTGGTGTCCGGGGGAACGACCAGCAGGGCGAAGTGGTCGTTGTTGCCGCGGGTGATGAGGACGGTGTTGTCGCCGACCGGGTCGGAGTCGAGGTGCACGACCTGGTCGTCGATGACCAGGCGGGTCGGGAGGCCGTTCCAGGCGGCCGCGTCCACGCCCACGCGGGTGATCGGCCCGAGATGCCCGGTCAACACGCTGATCAGTGCGGGCAGCTCCGTCTCGATGTCGTAGGTGTGGGGCCACCATGCGCCGTCCAGGAGCCCTTCCCGGGACCGTGTGGTCTCCAGCCGCAGCAGCGCCGTGCCGGGTTTGACCGCCTGGTGGATCGCATCTGGCAGGAGCAGTGGTGGCTTGCCGTGGATGTCGGAGTCAGCCATATCAATCCGCCCGTCAACGGGGTGCGGCTCCGCCTCGTCGCAGGGCAGCAGCGATGGCGGCCTGCTACGTACGCGAGCCCGTCGTTTCACGGTACTCCCGCCGCCCGCACCGCCGCTCTCCACAGCGCCTCCGCCGGAAAATACCTGGTCACACCGAAGATCGTCCATCGAGCAGGAGTACAGTGAAAGCACCGGAAGTATTTCGCACACCCGCTTTCACGCAGGTGTCATTTCCGGCGATCGCCAAAAGCCGGACTGCCGACGGGCTGGTCCGGAGGCAGGTCCGCATCATGACCACCACCCTCGACCGGACCGCGCCCCGCGGCCTAGCCCCGGAGCTCCCGGCACGCCTGTTCCTCACCCCGAAGACCACCCTCGCCGGCCAGTTGGACGGCGCCTGGTGGCCCTACTCCCGCGACCTTGCAGCCGAGATTCCGGCGCTCGCCGCCGCCCTGGAAGAACCCTGGGGGCGCGTCACCCGCGTCACCGTGAACCCCACCCGCTGGCCCGCCATCCCGCACACGGTTCCCGTGGCCGGGAACACCGTGCACGTGGGCTGGTTCACCGAACAGGACCCCGACAAGCTCATTCTGCTCTCCTATACCGTCGGCCGCTGGGACCTGCTGGTGGTTCCGCCCGATACCGAGCCCGCGGCCGCGGCCCGGCTGATGGCCGCCGCCGCGATCCCGGGCAGCGCCCTGACGGCAGGCGTCCTCATGGGCAACGAGACTGCCATCGGGCGCGGCATCCGCGACGCCCGCCGCCGGGAAGCCACCTGGGAGGGCGAAGGCGGGGCCTGTATGTCCCCCTTCGGGAACCCGCTTGACCGAAGCAGCCTGCCGCTGCCCACAAACGGCTGGAGGTGAGCTCCGTGGAGACCTTCGTCCTCATCGCGGTGATCATCCTTGCGATCGCCATCGGAATGCGCTGGATCCACCTGCTGAACGCCCAGCACGACGCGCGGATCGCGGCCTACCACTTCAGCGACCCCCTGCCGAGACCTCCCGGTCTGCCGGACGACACCGGTCGTCGAGCCCACCGCACGGATGCCGACCGGTGAGGAAGAGATCTTCCTCCGACCGGGAGCAGCGGTCGGGGCGCCATGGCGTCCCGACCTGCCAGCTTCTCGCCACCCTGAAGGGAACACCACGTGAAGTACATCGAGCCCCAGATACTGCCGTCGCTCGGGCACGCCGAGGTACGGATCATCGCGCGCACGCCCGAAGCCGCCCGAGCGGTCGCGGAAGCCCTCCGCGGCTGCTTCGCCGGAACGGCAGAGCGCAGCTATCCCGGCCTCGACGGTGACACGCGCCTCCACCTCACCGTGGACACGGCAGTTTCCGCCGGCCCCGCCAGTTCCCGGCTGGCCGCCAGCCGGAGCCCCGCCGGCGCGGGCGCCCACTCCGACGAGATCTGAACGCCCCGGGCCCGGAGCCCACCCCCGCTCACGAGAGGACGCGGCCATGGCCCCGCTGCGCGAACGCAGGTCCCACCGCGATCAGGTGCTCCGGGTCCCGTACGACGCCGTCGAGGCTGGTCCATGGGCGAAGCCGCCGAGGCGAAGTGCCGTTCCGACCCGGCGGCGTCGAAAAGGAGTGGGCGGACGCGCGACGTCTGACCTGCTTGCAGGTGTGATCTCGTCCGGACGCGATCAGTCGATGTCCGGCGTAGACGCCGGGATCCGCTGCCGGCCGGCCTCGGCGGGTGTTTCGGCGCGTCTACGGGTGCCGGCGGGGCGGTGGCTCACGCTGTCATGACGTCACGCCGGGGGCTGCGGGAGCCGTGGAGTGTGGCCCGGCCGTGCCCGGGAGTTGTCTTGCGTGGACGTCCCACTCACAAGGTGCCCGGCCGCCGGGGGCCTGGACCGTACCGCCGGAACTCAGCTGTTGTCGTTGGGGGTTTGGGGGGATGCAGGCCCGGCGGCCGGTGGGGTGCTTTTGCGGCTTGCCGCAGGGACGGCCCGATGGTGTGCGCCGGCTGCGCCGCCGGTGCGGCCCTGGGCGGGTACGGCCTTCCTGCCGGGCGTCTGTCCGGGTGCGGGGCGCCGCCCGTGCGTACGCCGGACCGCGCGTCGGCAGAGGCGGGGGAGGAAGGTGTAGAAGCGGTCAGGGAGGAACACGGCGTCCGCGACGATCATCGCGCCGGAGAAGAGCGGGAGTCCCATGAGGACGGCGATGCCGAGGTGCATGCCCAGCAGCATGGCCAGGACCGGGTACTTGAGCCTGCCGAACAGCACGAACGGGAAGGCCACCTGCAGGAGCACGGTCGCGTAGCCCGCGAGCGTGACCAGGAGGGTGTGCTCGGCCACGAAGTGGGAGAGAGCGGGCCAGGGCCGGAAGAGTTCGAGGTTGAGGGCGTAGTGGAGGGCGGTGCCGCCGCCCCAGGTGGCTCCCTGCACCTTGTACAGGCCGGCGGATCCGTAGAGGAAACAGACCTGTGCCGCGATGACGAACATGCCGCAGTTGTGCACCACCGCGGTCAGGGTGGTTCGTGCGTCGTGGAGTTGCCGTTCGAAAGGGCTCAGCGCCGGTTTCGGCGGACTGCCGGCACGGGCCGCTTGCAGTCTGTTTCTGCGCGCGTCCAGGGACCAGCGCCGGCCGCACGCGGTGAGGACGAGGTAGAGGGCCATCAGCAGGACCAGGTTGTCGCCGCCGTCCGTCATGAAGATCGCCCGGCCGTGGAAGGAGGTCACCAGGACGGCGAAGAGGACGGACGTGACGCGGGTGTGCCAGCCGAGCATGAAGAGCGCGGACGCGACAAGGGCCAGCAGGTAGCAGCACTCGAAGTAGGCGCGGTCCTCGGACAGGGCCAGAACGCTCTTCCACCCCGTCTGCTCGTACAGCTGGTGTGCGAGTGCGGGCGTCCAGGGAGAGTGGGGGCCCCAGATCTGGTCACGGTGGGGGAACTCGCGCAGCAGGAAGATCAGGTAGAGCAGTCCGTAGCCGATACGCAGCACGGACGCGGCGTACAGGGACACCGGCCGGCCGGTGAGAAGATCCCAGGCGGCGCCGATCCGGCCGGCGAGCTGCCGGTTGCCGACGGGGGATGTGGTCCCTGGGGCCTCATTCTCCATGGCCGGTCACCTTCCACCAGGGCAGGAGCCGGTTCTCGACCGGCGTCGGGGGACGGCCGGCGGTGCCGGGCGCGACGATGGGCCGGGTGACGACGCGGAGCTGGATGAAGCCGAAGGCTGTGCTGCCGTGGGCGGCGGCACGGTCCGCGGCGATGTTGCCCAGGTACTTCTGCATCATCCGGGCACGCTCGGTGCGTGCCTTGTCGTCCCCTCCGTGTGAGTCGACGTAGCCGGCCCAGGCGCGGCGCAGCATGTTCTGTGCCGTGTGGCTGGGAAACGGCTGGTGTGCGACTGCGGACGTGTCCACGGCGCTCAGGTCGAACCAGGGACTGGCGTGCACCGATCCGTCGGGGCCGGTGTGTGCGGTTCTCGCGAGGATCTGCCGGTTGACGGATTCGGGGTCCGGGGCGAAAAGCCGCCAGTTCTGTTCGAAGTAGGGGTACACCCAGGAATTGATCACCGGGCTGTATTGCTGGGATACCGGGTTGGCCGGCGCCACGTGAAGGAACACCAGAAACACGTGGACGATACTCACCGTCAGACACAGGATGACCGTGGTGCACACCCCGGCTTGGAGTGCGCGGGCACGTCTGGAGAACCTGGGCGGCGCGGCCGTGGTGTCGGGACATTCCCGCAGGGCCGGGCCCGATGCAAAGTGCTGAACTTCCTTCACGCCAGTTGAGTCAGTTCCGCTCGACATCGCGCACACTGTCCTTCTCGTTTCCTCTGCTCGCACCTGTGTTCTGCGCCGGCCGCCCACCGGCGGCGCGCGGCGGATCCGAGGGGAATTCCGCCGCGCGCCCTTGCCCGGTGAGCGGGCCGGCCGGGGTGCGCTGCCTAGCCCTCGTGGCCCTTGGCGTGCTCTTCGCCGTGGTGGCCCTTGGTGTGCTCGTCGCCCTCTTCGCCCTCGTGGCCATTGGGGTGGCCGTGGCCCTCGTCGCCCTCGTCGCCCTCGTGGCCCCTGGGCACGTCGTCGTAGCCGAAGCTGTCGTCGGGCTGCTTGCCGTGGTCGTACCCGCCGTGGTCGAGCTCACCGGGACGGACGTACTGCCCGAGGTCGAGCTTGCCGCCGTGGCCCTTTGCGGGCTTGTCGTCGTGGTCCGGGCGGCCCGGTGCGTGGTCGTGTCCGCCGGGCCCGCCGGTGGTGTTCCCCGCGTTGTTGCCCGCGGTGTTGCCGCCCGTGGTGTTCCCGGCGGTGTTCCCGGCGGTGTTCCCGGACGTGGTGCCCGAGGTGTTCCCCGACGTGTTGCCGGCGGTGTTGCCCGACGTGCCGCCGGTCCCGACGATGGGTCCGCCCAGGAGGCCGCCACTGACGAGGCCTCCGCCGAGAAGACCGCCGCTCGTGGTCGTGCCGGCGGTGGTGCCGGCGGTGGTGCCGGCGGTGGTGCCGGCGGTGGTGCCGGTGGTGGTGCCGGTCGTCGTGCCGGCGGTGGTCCCACCCGTGGTGGAGGCCGCGCACCCGCCGAGGAAGACCCTGTTGTTGTTGAGGGTCACAGAACCTACCTGGGCCAGAAGCCGGCCCTCGACGTTGGTTCCCTGGTTCACGGTGATGGAGTTCTCGGCCAGCAGGGTGCCCACGAAACTGGTGGTGACGCCGAGCGACGCATCTTCGCCGATCTGCCAGAACACGTTGCAGGGCGAGGCGCCGTTGGTGAGGAGGATCCGGCTGGAGGTTGCCGTCGTCAGGGACTCGGGAATCTGGAAGACCCACACCGCGTCGGAGCTTCCCTGGCCGTCCAGGACCAGGTCGCCGGTGATACCGACACCGGCCGTGGCGCGGTAGACACCGGGAATCAGCGCCGGTCCCCCGCCGATCCCCGCCGGAAGGGCGAAGTCCTGAGCTTGGCCGGCGGCGTTGTTGTACGCCACGAGGAGGTCGGCCTTGGCCTGGAGCGCCGCTGCGTCCGCAGCGTGGATGGCACCTCCCACCAGGCCGGGCGGGAACCCGGTGATGGACGGGGTCGGGTGCGTCCCGAGGTCGTGGGCGAGCACCGAGTTGCCGGTGTTGGTGACTCCCGCACCAGCCAGCACGGAGTAACTGGCGGTGGTGCCCAGAGGTACGGGCAAGGCGATGGCCGACGCCGCCGTCGGAGTCAGGAAGACCGTCGCAGCGGAAACTGTCGCGGCGAGGGCCGAGGCCAGCAAGCCGGAGAGAGCACGGCGGCGGGCTGCTTGCGGGATTTTCAGCTTCATCGAAAGGCCATTTTCTGTGGGGGCCATGGGATACCGGGCCCTACCGATCGCCCGGAAAACCTAATGCGTTGCTGCCGTCGCATATTACGCAGAAATATCTCTTCTCCGGCATGGACGGGACTGTGTCAAATTGCCGCTCATTCAAACAGCGCACAGTGCTGGGTAAATAATTTGATTCACCATTTCCGACTATGCGCGTGCCTCGGAATAGGCGGCAATCGGCAGCCGGGGGAGAGTCCTGCCGGCGCGGCCTTATCAAGGCTCCACTCATGAGTGCCCCGGCCGGGGACTCCGTAGGTCGTGCAGCCCGGACAGATCCGCGGCACGTACAGACCCGTCGAACCAAGCTTCACGCGCTGCACGGTGGCCGCTCCCGCCGGCGCGGCGGACCGGGATGCGCAGCACTGCATCGGTGGCCTGGCACGCGGGCGACGTGGAAAGCGCGGGGCGTCGGTGAGTGACGGAACACGTCCGGCAGACCTGCCGCCCGACCGGCAGGTGCGCAGCACGGCGGCAGCAGCGGTGCCCGCGTACAGGAGCCGTCCCCCTGACGGCTCCTGACCTGGGGCAAATTACAACGGCAGGTACCGTTTCAGTTGCCCCCTGACACGGCGGCACGGCGCACGATCAACACGTCTCGTTCCATGGGAACGTGCAGCCCAGTGCGATGACTTGAGGCCGGAGGTACACCGCTCGTGGCGGCGAACATCAACCCCACCGTCCAAAGACGCCGTCTGGGGGCCGAACTGCGCCGGCTGCGCCAGGCCAGCGGGCTGAAAGGCTCCGAGGTGGCGGATCGGCTCATGGTCTCCCAGCCCAAGATCAGCCACATGGAGAACGGCAACCGCGCCGTCAGCCCTCGCGACGTGCGCGAGCTGTGCACCCTCTACGAAGTGACGGACCAGCAGGTCGTCGACTCACTGATGCAGATGGCCAGGGAATCCGGACAGCAGGGCTGGTGGCACACCTACAAAGGCATTCCCCAGAGCGTCTACATCGCCCTGGAGACGGACGCCACCTCCCTGCACACCTACGAGCCCCTGTGGATCCCCGGACTGCTGCAGACACCCGCCTACGCCCACGCCCTCATCGGGAGATCGATCCCCCGGCTCACCACCCAACAGGCCGCCACGCGCCTCTCAGTGCGGCTGCGCCGCCAGCACCGGATCTACGATCCGGCCCGCCCGCTGCGCCTGTGGGCCGTCCTGGACGAATCGGCACTGCACCGTGTCGTCGGCAGCCCCGAGATCATGCGCGAACAACTGGAGCACCTGAACGCACTGAGCACCGAGCCGCATGTCACGGTAGAGGTCCTGCCCTATGCCGCGGGCGCTCACCCGGGCCTGTCAGGACAGTTCTCCATCCTGCGTTCGGCCGACAGCCCGACGGCAGGGGTGGTGCACCTGGACCGGTTCGCCAACGACCTCTACCTGGACAAGCCGTCCGACGTGCGGCACTACGGCGTGCTGTACGACCACCTCCGCACTCAGGCCCTCGGCCCCGACAGCACCCGCGACCTCATCACCGACGTCACCAAGATGCACATCGAGGCGGCCAGCCGTTCCTGAACCGGCAGCTGCCCATGCCTGTGCCTGACGCCATGACACACGCCCTGCGGAAACGCTGCCGTGATCGGATCCCTGGCCCGGCGGGCACCGCGCGGCGGGTGTCGGTGGACAGCGTCCCCGGCACAGAAGACGCGGCCTTTCTGGAGGTGCTTGGCGTACATCTCGTTGTTGCCCCACAGGCTGGTGCCGGTGATCTCGACGTCGATGTCGGGCATACCGAGGAGATCGCGCACGATCTGGGTCGCGGACGCCTCGTCGACGCCAGGCGGCTCGTCCTTGATGTCGTAGCACCAGACGATCAGCCACTCGTTCCACGGACGCACCATGCGCACCAGGCCGGCTCCGATGCCTCCGACGTTCGCCCCCGGCTGGATCACCCAGTAGAGGACCGAGGGCCGGTGACCGACGTCGGCCTCGATGTCGGCCTTGAAGGTGATGTTCATCGACCCGGCGATGTCCATCTCGCCTTCGTAGGGCAGGCCGATGTCCGCGGCGACCTTGGAGCGGGCACCGTCGGCGCCGATCAGGTACTTGGCCCGGATGGTGTACTCCGCCCCGGTCAGCCGGTCCCGGGCCAGGACGTCGACGTCGTCTGCGTCCTGCACGTGCGAGACGTACTCCGTGGAGAACCGTAGTACGCGACCGACGTGAAGCCGCACCGTGCCGCCACGTCCGACGTGCGCAGACCTCTGGTCGGCTCGGAGGTCAGCATGCTGTACGCCGCATCCAGCCGGCGCGACAGGATGTGTCCGGGCACGCTGGTGCCGACGGCCGCGAACAGACGCGACAGGCGTCCGGATCGTGCTCGCGCAGGGTCTTGAGCAGGCCTGGCGCCCGGTCGACGAGGAGCCGCACGACGGCGGTGGTGTAGGCGTGGGCGGTGCCTACGGATATGCCGAACCCGGCGGCGATCTGCGCGAGAGTGTCGTGCTTGCGCAGGTAGGCGAGAGCGACGAGGGCGTGCTTGTGCGGCGGGAGCTTGCAGCGGCGGTCACCCTCACGGGTGACGATAAGCATCGTGACCCGCTCGACCAGGGTATGAGGCAGGTCGAGTGCGGCAGGACAGGGAACCAACAGGGCTTCTGGGCCGGCAGGTTGAGACTTCGAACACCTTACCCAACGGCACGGGAGCCCTGTCCGTTGTGGGCACCGAGGTCATCACCCGATCGGTGGCCACGCTGAAAAGGCTCATTGCTCGTCCTCGCCACAATGCCTCAACCGTCAACGGACAGAGCGCTCGGCTCACGGCACCGGCAGCGGGCATCGCACCGATGCCGCGCTGCCGGTGAGGCGTCAGGAGAGGAAGCTCCCGTAGGGCCCGTTCAGGATCTGGTTCTTCTGGCTCTGGTTGAAGTGGGTGTTCGGGTAGTCGTAGAAGGACGCCGACATGGGTGTGCCGTCCGTCGAGGCCGAGTCCGGAAGGCCGAAGGCGTGTCCGAGTTCGTGCACCATCCCGCCGTACCAGCGGTTCATCGACTGTCCGCCGGTGCCTGCGGCGCCGTCGGCGTCGTGCCCGCTCAGTACGACCCATCCGGGGCTGGCGCCTCCGCCCGCGCCTTCTCCCTCGGCACTGATCTCGCCCACGTTGAGCCACCGGCTGTCCGGGTTGTTCAGGCCGAACTTCCTGGCGAGTTCGTTCTGCATGTTCGTCACGGCCCACCAGTAGCGGTCGCCGCCGTTGGGCGTGTTCTCGTACCAGCTGCGAGGCTGGTCGCCGTTCACGACCTCGACCACGGGGTTGTTCAGCGTGAAGGTCTTGCCGAGCTCCTGCTTGTAGTAGCGCTGTGCCTCGCGCATCACGTTGGCGATACCGTCGGGGTATCGCTGGTCGAACGGAACGTCAAAGGGTTTGAGCCAGTAGACCCGGACGGTCCTGGCCGGCGGCGTGGTCGGGCTGCCGGCGAAGCCGGGCAGCCGCCATGCCCGCGACGTCGCATTGCCGCAGGGCAGCTGAACGATGCCTGTGTTGCCGCTGGACGAGTCGCCCGACGGGGCGACGCATTTGCCGGAGTGGACCGCCTGGAGGTTGAAGACGTTGTTCGTTCCGTTGATCGTCACGGGCACCAGGCGGAACCTCTGGCTGGCAACGGTGCCGCAGTTCCGCTGGACGATTGTTGCGTTGTCGGCGCTGGACGCTCCGTTGACGTCCACGCACTTTCCGGCGCTCGATGTGCGGATGCCGTACTGGTCGGTGCTCCCGCTGACCGGAGTGAAGGTGAAGGTCTGGTTGCCGGCGCCATGGCAGGCCCATTGGATGAGCTGGACGCCGTCGGCGGCGGAGCCGCCCGGCAGATCCAGGCAGTTGCCGCCGTTCTGGTTGACCGCGGTGGAGGTGAACGCCGTCGCGGCGTGGACGGGTGGTGCGATCGCGACGGTGCCCAGGACCGTACCGATCAGCACGGTGAGCACGACCGCCCACAGGGACAGGAAGCGAGATCGTCGTGTCATCGGGTTACTCCCCTGACGGTGCGGGCAGTTGGACGCCGAGGGCCGCCGGGGTGCCGAAGTTCGGTGTGCCGTCGGCGTTCCAGGTGAACTTCTGCGCCCTGGTGCTGCGGTTCATGTCGCAGCCGCCGGAAGTGGAGCTGTTGGCGTGGTAGACCATCCAGTCCTCGGTCCCGTCGGGTGACTTGAAGAAGCCGTTGTGGCCAGGACCGTACACATTGTTGGCGTTGGACCTCTGGAAGACCGGGTTCGGCGACTTGACCCACGAGGAGGCGTTGAGAGGGTCGCCGCCGTTGTGGGTGAGCATCCCCAGTTTGTAGTCGGGTGTGGAGCAGTGGCTGGCGGAGTAGACGATGAACGTCTTGCCGCCACGCTGGAGGACTTCGGCGCCCTCGTTGACCGCGCCGCCCACCGTCTCCCAGCTGTAGGTGGGGGTGGACAGTACCCGTCGGGTGCCGCTCGCGGTCCACGGGTTGGACAGCGGCCGGATGAACATGGGCTGCGAGCCGTTGTAGAAGGTGCCCAGGAGGTACAGCTTGCCGTTCAGCTGCAGGATGCCCGGGTCCAGCTCCCAGGTGTTGTCCTGCGTCGGGTCGAGCAGGTCCGCCTTGAAGCTGTAGGGGCCCATCGGGTCCAGGCCCGCGCTCTCGAGTACGTGGATCCGCTGGGTGCCCAGGTCGTACGGCTCCCGGCCGGCCGTGTAGTAGAAGTACCACCGCTTTCCGTTGGGGCCGTCGAGGAGGTGGAACTCCGGGGCCCACATCGTGCCGGCGCCGTTGGGCCTGGTGAGGTTGAAGATCACCTGGTCGGTGGCGGTGGCGAGCCCCGCGAGGGTTCCGGCCCTACGCATGGTGACCGTCGAGTTCCAGGTGGTGGTGGCGAGGTAGTAGTACCCGTCGTAGTACGTCAGCCAGGGGTCGGGTCCGTGCTGGGAGAGCGGGTTGGTGAAGGTGCGCGGGCTCGTGGAGCCGCCGGTGAAGCCGGGCAGCCGCCACACCCTGCCGTTCGCGGCGGCGCATGGCAGCTGCACCAGGCTGGTGTTCGAAGCGGACGATCCGCCGCTCGGCGTCACGCACTTGCCGGAGCTGACGGAGACCAGGTTGAACGTCTTGTCGGTGCCGCTCACCGACACCGGCGTGAGCCGCCACTGCTGGTTCGACCCGCCGTGGCAGGGCCACTGGATGATCGCGGCGTCGTCCGCCGTGGACGCGCCGTGGACGTCGACGCACTGACCGGACTGGGTGGTGACCGTGTAGGTGTCGCTCGGCCCCGCGACGGGAGCGAAGCCGAGGTTCTGGTTCGCCCCGGAACCGCAGGTGAACGCGCGCAGCTGGGTCCCGTTGGCCGGCGAACCGCCCGGCAGGTCGAGGCAGTTGCCGCCGTTCTGATTCACCCCGGTCGAGGTGAACGTGACGGCTGCGGCGGCGGCTCGTGGAGGCGCCACCAGGAAGGCGACCACCGTGGCGAGCACGGCGGTGAGCACGGACAGGCATCTGGAACGAGTCACTGGGCACACCCTTCATCGCGTGGAGGTTGTGGTGGGGCCGTACACCTTCGTCTCCAGGAGTCCGACGGAGTTGGTGCCGTTGCCGGTGAGCAGCACCCGCAGGCGCGTGGTGTTCGTCGCGGTGAACGTGACGGTGTTGTACTGGTTCTTGACCAGGGGGTAGCCGCTCGCCCCGGGTAGGTCGACGTAGGCGCTGCCGTTCCAGTACTGGAGCTTCCACGAGGCGGGCATGTCGATGCCCTGGTCGTCGTCGAAGAAGTAGACCTCGGCCTTGTTGACGGTCTTCGCCGACGGCCAGGTCAGTTCGGCCCACTGCTGTCCGGTCTCCGGCCAGGTGCCCCACCGCGGGTTCACGGTGTCGTTGGACGAGGGCGGGTCGATGCCGTCGTTGACGGCGGTGACGCTCTCCCAGGAGGAGGTGTACGACGCGGACGCCGTCGCGGACGTCGCCAGGTTGGCCGGTGGCTGGACGCCACCACGGTTGAAGATCCTCACCTCGGTGAGCCCCGTCCTGGCCCCGGAGGCGTTGGTGGCGAGGACCCGTACGCGTTGGGCGCTGACCGCCGGGAACCGCACCAGGTTGTAGTTGGCCCGTGGTGCCGCCGGGCTCTTGGTCTGGCCGGGCGCGTCCACCCACGCACTGCCGTTGTAGAACTGCACGGTGTACGCGGACGGGGCCCGGTAGGTGGTGCTCGCGGGACGGCTGTCCTTGAAGTGGAGGCGCACCTCGTTGAACGTACGGGCGGTGCCGAGGTTCAGCTCGTACCAGTCCTGGCTGTTGGGGGAGCCACCGGCGCCCCAGAACGGCTCGTTGGTGGGGTAGCCGTCGACCGCGCCGGAGAGGGTGCTGCCGGAGCCGGTGTGCGAGGCGGACGGCGTCGCCCCGGCGGCGAGGTTGGTCGGACCGGCGGTCAGGTCGACGCCGGCCTTGGCGAACATGTCGACCAGCCGAGGGCTGTCCTGGACGACCTGGTTGGGGGCTTTGAGGCCCGGGGCGGCCGTGTGGTGGGTGACCGTGCCGGTCGTGGTGACGTCACCGGTGGCCGGATCCCAGGTGAAGGGCACCAGCGCGTTGACGGTGGCGGTCCGGTTGCCGTTGACGTAGATCGAGTACCCCTGCGGGACGCCCGGGTAGCGCACCACGCCGTCGGCCGGGTCGTCCCAGACGACGGACAGGTCGGCGCCCCGGTAGCGGAGGTTGTTGACCGTGAAGTGACTCCAGCCGATGTCGATCGGGGAGAGTTCGACCTTGGCGTCGTTACGGGGCCGCAGGCCGGCGACGTCCTCGATCACCGTCCAGTTGCTGCTGCCGAGGATGTTGTGGTGGATCCAGGACCGGTAGTTGATCGAGCTGCCGTTCCAGTCGGCCCAGAACTCGTTGGCGTCCGGCCACTGGGTGTTGCCGCCGACGTACTGCGCCCAGGCGTTCCAGTAGAGCAGCTTCTTGTAGTCGGTCGCGTTCATCCAGGAGTTGGGGTAGTTGCGCAGCACCGAGGAGTAGAGCCGGAACTGGACGGTGGAGTTGATGGTGGAGAAGTTGTTGGAGCCCGGCTCCCCGGCGTCGGCCGCCGCCTTCTTGTCGACCTGGTTGGCCGTGTAGAAGGGGAAGACGGGGTACTGGGCCGGATCGTCGAACAGACGCAGCGCCTGCTTGTAGGTCGCGGTGTTGGGAACGGCTCCGACCGAGAACGGATAGTAGTTGTTGATCTCCTTCCAGGGCACCCACTCGTTGGTCGACTTCAGCCGGTGCTCGAACAGTTGCCGGTTGGGGTTCCACAGCACGTTGACGATCGCGTCCTTGATCTGCGTCGCGAGCGTGCGCATCTCGGTGGCCTTGGCCGTGTTGCCGGTCGCCTCGTAGGCCTGCGCGGCGGCGAGGGCGCCGCTGTACTGGTAGGCGGACTCGGCGCGGTCCATGTTCCCGGGCTTCCAGTGGAAGGAGACGGCGTCGGCGTCGTTGCCGGTCAGGGCGCCCCAGTCGTACTCGATCAGCTTGTTGTTGTCGTGGTCGTAATGGGCGAGTTGGCCCTTGACGTCGCCCTCCGCGTAGTGGGCGAGGTTGCCGGCGATCGCCGGCTGGCCGCCGTGGATCTGGTAGCTCTTCCACGCGGCCTCGGCGATGTACTGGGTGTAGCTGTTGGACCAGTTCTCCGGGTCACCCGGGTTGTCGAGGAAGCGGCCGCCCTTGGAGGTCTGCCCGACGCTCAGCCAGTCCCCGTACGCGTAAGCCGGGTTGCGCAGGTACTTGAGGTCGTCGATGTGCATGGGCTGGGTGAGCGCGATCGCGTTGTTGTAGCCGAGGACGCCCTCGGTGGAGGTCGGGAACTGGAAGGTCTGCCCGGGGATGTCGGCGTCGAGGTTGTTGAAGCGCATCAGCCACCAGCGGTAGTAGACGCTCTTCTTGATCGCGGCCTCGGGCACGTCGATGTAGGGCACGTTCTGTGCCCACCACAGGTTGTACGCCTTGACGTGGGTCGCGAACGCGGTCGCGGGGGAGTGTCCCGCGTAGGCGTTGTACTCCGTGAGGGACTCGGGGATCTCGTCGGTGACGAAGCCCATGACCACCTTCGCGGTCACCGTGGCTCCGGCCGCGACCGTCACCGACCGGTTGAGGCCGCCGCTGGAGACGGCGAAGCCGTCGCCGGTGAGACGCGGGCGGATGGTCGTGAGGTTGTTGTAGGCGTTCACCTGACCGGTCAGTTCACTGCCGGTGCCCGTGGTGGCGTAGGGGGAGGTCGCCCGCAGCTGCAGCGTGGTGGAACTCGTGCCGTTGTTCTTGATGGACAGGTTGGTCACGGCGACGTTGTTGTCGGTGACGAACTTCGTCTGGTCGACGGTGACCGAGCCGTTGGTGTGCACACTCTTCCAGTGGCTGGGGACCTGACGGCGCTGGGAGACCTGCTCTGTGAAGGTGCCCGGGGTGATCGCGACGGTGTAGGCGCTGTTGTCGTTGATGCTCTCCCAGTAGGCGACCTTGCCGCCGAACCCCAGCTTGGAAGGGTCGTGTTCCTTCATGAAGACGGCGCGGCCACGGCTCATCAGCCAGGGTCCCGACGGGTCGTCGCCGGAACGGGCCAGCAGGCGGTCCATCCAGAAATCGGTCCCCGAACTCTCCGCGTCGTAGATGCTCTTCATCATGTCGCCCGGGGTGTAGGCGACGGGCGGGGACGGGATCGCGGGTCCGCCGAAGGAGGGGAACCCGATGGTCTGCGCCGCGTGGGCCGGTGCCACGGTGAGGACGGAACAGACGATGAGCGCCAGTGCGAGGAGGAGGCGTTTCATCACAGGGCCTGCCGTTCCTGGGCACCCGGCAGACGCGCGGCGTTCGAGTCCGCTGTCGAGGCTGCCTTCCGCCGGAGCCTGGTCGTGCCGCCGTTGCCTCGTGCGCCGGCGTGGTGCCGGTGGGACACGCTGTCGGTCACTGCGGGGACCGCCGTAGGTCGTCTTCTCATCGGGTGCTCCCTGTCCGGTCGACCTGTCCTGTCGACGGCACGTGTCCGCACCCGGGCGCGCATGGTGACGGGGCATCGACTGCCGTCGCTCATGTGGTGCTCATGACATAACGATGTGGCATGACGTGCGACATGACGTGGTGCAGGAGAAAGCGCTGGAGGGCGAAGCAGGAGACCGTCGTGGGGAGTGGCTCCCTGGCCCCCCAGAGACACGCTGAAACGGAACCTAAAAGGTTTTCGCAACGTAGGTGCGGTCCCCGCAACTGTCAAGAGGTCCGTGAGAGGCCCCAGGGTGCCGGCTGCGGGGCTCAGGCCAACGGCGCGGTGGACCCCCTGATCGCCACCCGGCAGGGCAGGGTCTCCACGCCGGAGTGCCGCGCCCCGGCGATCGCGCTGAACAGGGCGTGCGCGGCCGCCCGTCCAACCTGTTCGAGGTTCATGTCGACGCTGGTCAGCGGTGGGCGGGAGGCGGAGGTGAGAATCCTCCAGTTGTCGAAGCCCATGACCGCCACGTCCTCCGGCACCCGGTGGCCCCGCTCGCGCAGCACGTCCATGACACCGCGAGCGATCTGGTCGCTGCCGCACAGGACGGCGTCGATGTCCGGGTGCTGGTCGAGCAGCATCGCGGCGGCCGCCCGTCCCCAGCCCTCCGACCACACCCCGAACCGTGGTTCGCCGACCAGGGCGAGTCCGGCATCGGCCAGTGCGGACCGGGCGCCCAAGGCCCGCTCCTGCGCCGCGAGATACCGGGGATCGCCGGTGATGTGCGCGATCCGGCTGCGGCCGCAGGCGAGCAGATGCTCCACGGCGATCCGGCCGGCGCCCACGCTGTCGGGGACGATGGACAGATCCGCCGGATCCTCCGACGGCGCGTACGCGTAGACGACGGGGACGGGCAGCTCGCGGCCCAGGGACGGGCGCGGATCGGTGCGGCTGCCCACCACGATGAGGCCGTCGACCCGGCGGCCCAGCAGCGCGCGGACGTGGTGCTGCTCGCGGATCGCGTCGCCACGGGCGTCGCAGAGGAACACCGCGACCTCCCCCGCTCCGAAGGCGTCCTCGGCGCCCATGAGGATCGGGATGCTGAACCGGCCCTCCAGGTCACTGGTGAGCAGGCCGACGGTGCCCGTGCGCCCGGCGAGCAGACCGCGGGCCAGCAGGTTGGGCCGGAAGGACAGCCGCTCGGCCGCGTCGATCACCCGCTGCCGGGTCTCGGCGCGCACCTGGCTGCGGCCGTTGAGGGCCTTGGACGCGGTGGCGACGGACACGCCTGCCAGCCGGGCGACGTCGGTGAGTGTGGTGGGCTGCGAACGAGAGGGGTCGGTGGCCTGTGCCATGGGTGCTCCTGCCTCGTCTCGCGTGCCGAGGCCGTCGACACCGGCACGTCAGGCCCAAAACAGTACGCGAAAGGTTTCGGACGTGGATCAGCCCTGCCTTGTGATGCCTTCCGGTAGTCGCCCTCTGCAAGGGGATTGACGAGCGCCGAGCCGAGTTCTAGCGTTCCAGAAAACCTTTTCGGCTCGTTTCTCTCGCACGGTCCAGCGCCACCACAGCCATCGGTATCCATCGTCCCGACGGCCGGCCGGGCACGGCCTGCCGCGCCAAGAGGGGGAGCGAACATGGGGAGCACGGCCGGATCACGTGGACGTGTACGCCGTCTCGTCACCGGCGCCGTCGCCCTGCTCGCCGCGGCGAGTCTGGTCACGGCGTGCGGGTCGGGGGACGGCGGCTCGGGCGGTGGGGGAGGAGGCGGGGCGGCGGACGCCAACGGCGTCGACGACGGTGCGACGCTGACGATGTGGACGCGTGCGGCGACCCGGCCGCAGAGCGAGGCGCTGGTCAAGGCGTACAACGCGGGCCACAAGAACAAGATCGAGCTGACCGTCGTCCCCACCGACGACTACCAGGCCAAGGTCGGAGCGGCCGCCGGGTCCAAGGACCTGCCCGACCTGTTCGCCTCCGACGTGGTGTTCGTCCCGAACTACACCTCCAACGGACTCTTCGCCGACCTCACCGACCGCGTCGACGCCCTGCCCTTCGCCGGGAAACTCGCGCAGTCGCACATCAAGGCCGGCACGTACGAGGACAAGAAGTACGTCGTACCGCACACCCTCGACCTCTCGGTCCTCTTCTACAACAAGGACCTCTACCGCAAGGCCAAGCTCGACCCCGACAAGCCGCCCACCAGCCTGAGCGAGTGGGACCGGCAGGCACGGGCCGTGGACGCGCTGGGCGGGGACGTCAACGGCACCTTCTTCGGCGGCAACTGCGGCGGCTGCGGCGTCTTCACCTGGTGGCCGTCGATCTGGGCGGCGGGCGACGATGTGCTGAACAAGGAAGGAACCGAGGCCGAGCTCTCCTCCGACACCGCGCGGAAGGTCTACGACACCTACCGCGGGTGGGTGAAGGACGACATCGTGGCGCCCGGCGCACGCGAGGAGACGGGCACGACCTGGACCGGGGTCTTCCCCAAGGGGAAGGTCGGCGTCATGCCGATGCCGTCGACCACCCTCGGGCTGATGCCCGAGAACCTCGACCTCGGCGTCGCCCCCATCCCCGGACCGGACGGCGGCAGGTCCACCTTCGTCGGCGGTGACGCCATCGGCATCTCCGCCACCAGCAGGTCGGCCGACCAGGCCTGGAACTTCCTCGCCTGGTCACTGGGCGACGAAGCGCAGGTCGAAGTGGTCGCCGCGCACAAGGACGTGGTGGCGCGCACCGACCTCGCGTCCAACAAGTACTCCAAGGCGGACCCGCGGCTGGTGACGATCAACGCACTGGTGGCCGATGGCCGTACCCCGTACGCGCTGAAGTTCGGCCAGACCTTCAACGACCCCAACGGGCCGTGGCTCAAGCTGATGCGCGACGCCGTCTTCGGCGACGGGTCGTCCCTCGACAAGGACAACGACGCGGTCAGCGCCTCACTCGCCGACTGAACGTCACCCGGCTCGGCCAGAGCCTTCCCACGTCACACGGCAGAGGAGAGCCATGCAGGTGAAGGCAGCCGACCCAGCGGCGGCCGAACCCGGGACCCGGCCGGAACGCCGGGCCCGTCCCTCCCGCACCACCCCGCCCCGATGGCGATCCCGTCAGGCGAAGGGTATTGCCTACGCGGCCCCCACGGCCGTTTTCGTCGCGGTGTTCTTCCTGCTGCCGCTGCTGCTCGTGGGGCAGATGTCGCTCAGCGACTGGCCGCTCCTCGCGGGCGACCGGGGCTTCAACGCCCCGGAGAACTACACCGACGTGACCGACAGCACCCTCTTTTGGCCCGCGGTCCGCTTCACCCTGCTCTACACGGTGATCGTCACGGTCGTGCTCCTCGGTCTGGCCCTCGGCCTCGCCCTGCTGGTACAGGAGTCCCGGCCAGGGACGGGCTTCTTCCGTACGGTCTACTTCCTGCCCGGAGCCCTGGGACTGGCCTCCGCGTCCCTGCTGTTCTGGGGCCTGTACAGCCCCAGCACCGGCCCGCTCAGCCGCATCCTCGAGGAACTCGGCCTCGTCGACGACCCGGTGTCCTTCCTCGGCACACCGACCTCCGCCCTGCTGTCGACGGTCTTCCTCATCGTCTGGAAGTTCGCCGGCTTCTACATGCTGATCCTCCTCGTGGGTCTCCAGCGCATCCCGCAGGACGTGTTCGAGGCTGCCCGCATGGACGGTGCCGGCCGCGGTCAGATCTTCCGCTCCATCACGCTGCCGCTGCTACGGCCGTCCCTCGCCCTGACGCTGCTGCTGTGCGTGACCGGATCGCTCCTCGCCTTCGACCAGTTCTTCATCCTCACCAAGGGCGGACCGGACAACAGCACCGTCACCGTCGTCCAGTTGATCTACCGAGAGGCCTTCCAGCGGATGAACCTCGGCACCGCGGCCGCCCTGTCGATCCTCGTGCTGGCGGTGCTGCTCCTGTTCAACGCCCTTCAGTTCCGCGGTCTGCGTCGCGCCGACGAGTCATGAGGCGTACCTCGAGAGAAGGGACACCACGGTGCTGATCCGCACCCTCGGCAGGACGCCCTACTTCGTCGTCGCCGGCGGCCTGGCCGTCATCTTCCTCTTCCCGCTGCTGTGGAACGCCTGGGCATCCGTCAGCGGACAGCCGGGCACCGCACAGGAATCCGGCTACGGGTTCGGCAACTACCGCACACTGCTCGACTACGACGCCGGCCTGTGGCGGTACCTCCTCAACAGCACCGTCGTCTCGGCGCTGACCGTCGTGGTGACCCTCGGGGTGTCACTGCTGGGCGGCTACGCCTTCGCCCGCTTCGACTTCCCCGGCAAGAACCTGCTGTTCCTGCTGACCCTGGCCATCCTCATGGTCCCGTACGCCACCCTCCTCATCCCTCTCTACGTACTGCTCGGCAGACTCCACCTGCAGAACTCGCTGATCGGGCTGAGCCTGGTCCTGGCGATGTTCCAACTGCCGTTCGCCACCTTCATGATGCGCATCTCCTTCGAGGCGGTGCCGCGCGAACTGGAGGAGTCCGCGCTGGTCGACGGCTGCGGCACGGCGGGCGCACTGCGGCGGGTCCTCCTTCCGGCCGTACGACCGGGACTGATCACCGTCGGTCTCTTCGCGTTCCTCGCCGCCTGGAACGACTTCATCGCACCGCTGATCCTCATCTCCGACAGCGAGAAGGCGCCGCTGCCACTGGCCGTCGCGAATCTGCGGCAGCAGAGCATGGGCGCCGTCGACTACGGCGCCACCGAGGCAGGCGTGGTGGTTCTCGCCGTCCCCTGCCTCCTCCTGTTCCTGCTGCTTCAACGGCACTACATAAGGGGCTTCATGTCGGGTGCGCTCAAGGGCTGATGCCTGAGGCGCGAGCGACGTGACCGCAGGACCCGGCCGGACAACCGAAGGGACGCATCGAAGGCATGAAGTCGTGAAGGGAAACGCAGTGGGGCCATCCGTCCTGCCGGTGGCACCGACCCGCGGCCGGCTGCGACCGCTCGGTCTCGACGAGGTCAGGATCACCGGGGGATTCTGGGCCCGTCGACGGCACACCAACGAGAGCGCCACCCTCGGCCACTGCCGCGACTGGATGGAACGCGTCGGCTGGACCGGCAACTTCCGGGCCGCCGCCCAGGGGCGCGCCCACCGGGACCGGCGCGGCCGGGAGTTCGCCGACTCCGAGGTCTACAAGCTCCTCGAAGCCATGGCCTGGCAGGCCGGCCCAGGGAGTCCGCTCGACACGGACATCGCCGCACTCACCGAGGTCGTCGCGTCCGCCCAGGAACCGGACGGCTACCTGAACACCGCCTTCGGCCACCCCGGGCAGCCCGCCCGCTACAGCGACCTCGAATGGGGCCACGAGCTCTACTGCAACGGGTTCTTGATCCAGGCGGGCGTGGCCCAGGCCCGGGCCCGGGGCGAGGGCGAGCTGACGAAGATCGCCCGACGCACTGCCGACCACGTCTGCGCCACCTTCGGGCGGGGCGGCATCGAGGGCGTCTGCGGGCATCCCGAGATCGAGACGGCCCTGGTCGAACTGGCCAGAGCGACGGGGGAACAGCGCTACCTCGACCAGGCCGCGATCTTCATCGACCGCCGTGGCCACGGCACGCTCGCCGACGGCGAGTTCGGCCGCGTCTACTACCAGGACGACGTGCCCGTACGACGGGCCACAGTGCTGCGCGGCCACGCCGTCCGTGCCCTCTACCTCGCGGCCGGCGCCGTCGACGTGGCCGTGGAGACCGGCGACGACGACCTCCTCGACGCGGTCGTACGGCAATGGGAGGCCACGGTCGCCCGACGGACCCATCTCACCGGCGGCATGGGATCACACCACCGCGACGAGTCCTTCGGCGACGACTTCGTCCTCCCGCCGGACCGCTCCTACTCGGAGACCTGCGCCGGCGTCGCCTCCGTGATGCTCAGCTGGCGGCTGCTCCTGGCCACGGGCGATCCGCGCTACGCCGACCTCGCCGAGCGGACACTCTTCAACGTGGTCGCGACGTCCCCGGCGGAGGACGGCCGGGCCTTCTTCTACGCCAACACCCTGCACCGGCGCCACCGGGGCGCCGTGCCGGCGGCGGACGCGGTGAGTGCGCGCGCCGAGTCCAGCCTGCGCGCGCCCTGGTTCGCGGTGTCCTGCTGCCCGACCAATGTGGCGCGGACGCTGGCTCAGCTGCCCGCGTACCTCGCGACGGCCGACGACCACGGCCTGCAGCTGCACCAGTACGCCGACGCGGAGATCGCCACCTCGCTCGCGGGCGGCCATGACGTCGCGCTGAGCGTTCGGACCGACTATCCGTCGGGCGGAACCGTGAGCGTGCGCATCGACCGGTCGTCGTCGGGCCGCCCCTGGACGGTGTCGTTGCGCGTCCCCGCGTGGACGCAGGGCGCGACGGCATGGCTGGTGGACCCGGACGGGGCCCGCCGTACGGTGCCCCCCGGCATGGCCGAGGTGACCCGCCGTTTCCGGCCCGGTGACGAGATCCGGCTCGAACTGCCCGTACGGCCGCGCTGGATCCGGGCCGACCCACGCGTCGACGCGGTCCGCGGCACGGTGGCCGTCCAGCGCGGGCCGCTGGTGTACTGCGCAGAGTCCGTGGACCTGCCGGGCGGCCACGACGTCGAGGTGATCCGGGTGGACCCGGCAGCATCGCCAAAGGACGGGCCGGACGGCACGGTGGTCACCCCAGGGCAGATCACCGCTTACGACGTACAGCGCGACGGTACCTGGCCGTACCGGCCGCTCGACGCGGCCGCCGCCGAGCCGTCGACCGACCGCGCGGAGATCGTCCTGGTCCCTTACCACTCGTGGGCGAACCGCGGGCCTTCGACGGTGCGGGTGTGGTTGCCGGTCGTGGAGCCGACCCGTGCGATCCCGCCGGACAGCACCCCCACAGGTAGGTAGCCGGGCGCGGCACGGACCATGAGGACGGCACCGTCACGAGAGGTTCGCACGGTGCGACGCGGCGGCCCGGTCAGTGTCCCGTCCCGTCTGCTGGACAGCGGCGTGTGGCGGCGGCCGGCGGCACGCTGCGGTGCCCCCGGCCAGGGCCCCTTGACGAACCGCAAGCGGCCCCGCCTCACGCGGCCCCTTGACGCTGAACCGTTTCATTGCTTCCCTCGGAAGGCTGCTTCTGGGAGCGCTCCCACCCCACGCCGAAGGGATCCCCGTGCAGAACACCCCCCACGCC